>CAYMGT010000023.1:0-13300 GCA_964390115.1 uncultured Gammaproteobacteria bacterium | reverse complement strand
GCTCTAATTAGCTTCATTTTTGTAGCTTCTTTTGCTTTACTTCATATAGTTGAAAGTTCTTTTTTAGCTATGGTTTATACTATATTTGCAGTTTTATTTGGTCTTTTAACGCAGTTAATGTTATTTGGTTTTTTATTTTTTATTCGTTCAATCTTAGTAACTAAAATCGCTTGTTTAAAAGCAAAATGTATTTTTCCTAACACTAAAAAAGTTGCTCAAAGCTTTATAGTCATAGTAGTAGTATTTTTTTTATTAGGAACTTATAATGCTTTTTTTCCTAGAGTAAAAACTATTAACTTAGACAGTGATAAAATCAGTTCAATAGGAGAAGAAACTAGTTTCGTTCATTTATCCGATATACATTTAGGTGCGATTTATAGACCGTTTTATTTAGAAAGAATTGCTAAGCAGGTTAACAAGCTAAAAGCCGATTACATTATTATTAGCGGAGATCTTTTTGATGGTAGTGACATGCAACTTGAAGAGTTTATACCTGCTCTAAAATCATTTTTAGCGCCCGTGATATTTGTACCTGGCAATCATGATGTTTATATTTTAGAAAAAGAAATTTTGACTACTACAGAATCTGCTGGAATATTTACTCTAAGTGATGAGGCAATAATTATAGATGACGTAGAGATTATAGGTTTTAATTATGTAAGTCATGGGGATAGTAACATCAGAAGAGTAATAGATAATTTGCAGGTAAATAAAGATAATTATAGAATTGTGGTTAATCATGTGCCAGTTGATCACGCTGAGGCTTTAGCTTTAGAGGCAGATTTAATGCTATCAGGTCACTCCCATAGAGGGCAAATATTCCCCTTTTCTCTAGTAACTAATTGGATTTATGGTAAATATGCCTATGGTCTAGAAAATTATGAAAATATGTTGGTCTATACTAGCGCGGGTACAGGAACATGGGGCCCTCCCCTGAGAACTCTTTTACCAGGTGAAATTATTCTTTTCAAGTTTTAAATTACTATTTTTACTATATCATTTTATAATCTAAATATATAAATTAATTTAAACACATGTTAAATTTTAAAAATTTAAGCTTAAGTTTATTACTTTTAATGTTAATTTTTTTATTACCAGGATTAGTTAAGGCTTGGACCCTTGATGTAGCAAGATCTAGTAGCACAGCAGAAGACACAGATAGTAATTTTTTGGTTTTTCGCAGAGGTAATGGAGCAGGCGATGTTAAAGCTTACTTAAACGGTAATCAAGTTTTATCTTGTGGCGATAGCTGTACAGTTAGTTTTGATAAAGGCACGGTACTAAGATTAGAAGCAGTCGTTAGAGAAGGTTCTAATTTTAATGGTTGGTCTGATACCTGCGATAATGCTAGTTGTCAGTCTTCGGCTTTTGATAATTTTTTTGATGTGGTTATAAGTGAAGGAAAAAATATTGTATATGCTAGATTTGATAGGGAGAAATTACCAGAAAATGTTCCTGTAGCAGAAGAAGATAGGCAAATACCAAGAGTAATGTTTTGGTTTGGTAAAGTTAATCAGTATTGGGATAGACAAGATGAGGCTTGGAAAAGTGATAGCGATGGTGTTTCAGGGGCTAGGGAAAATAAGTTAAGTTACTGTCAAAAGTTTTACCCCGAGACTGTAAAAGTAGTTGAGTATAAGAAAGAAACGACTAATAGTTGGAGAGATGCTGGCAATGTTGGTCGGTATGTATCTAGTAAATTATCCTATCGTTGTGTTCAACCGGGAGAAAGTACAGTGGGAGAAGATGCTTCAAGTTTTGTAACTAAACCTAACAAAGGTTCGGTTTGTTATTATTTTCCAACTTTACCTCTTTGTTTACCACTAGAAGATCCTCGAGCCATTTCCCATCCTTTTCAAAAGAAACTTGATAATTTTGTAGCTAGGGGCGTTGATAAAAATACTGAAAAACTAGGAGAAGGTGAAAGAGCGGCTGTTCTTAAATCATATAAAGAAGCTTTTGATAAAATTCCTGAAACTGATATAGAAATGAATGAGGTTGTTAAAATAGCCAATGGTCATTTTCCTTCCCAAAAAAGTCCAAAAGCTGAAAATGAAGCTACTGAAGAGTTTATAAAAATATATAAAAGATTGCCCGAAACAAGTATTAACGAAAAAGATAAAGCGGCTGTAAATGTTTTAGCTTATGGACTTAGACAAAAAGCAGAAAATCGTAATCTAGAGAGTGAAAAAAAAGGTATTGAAATTTTTAGAAATATTTATAACAAAATCCCGCAAACAACTAAAGAATGGAATGCTATGCAGGCGATTACTTATTCAGGATCACAAAGAGAAGCAGATAGTGATGGTGACTTGTTGCCAGACTGGAGAGAGAAAGAACTTGGTACTAATCCATTAAATATTGACACAGATGGTGACGGTTATAGTGACGGCAGGGAAGTTTTAAATGGTTACGACCCTCTAATGAAGAATAATTTGAACACTCTTTAAAATAAAAATCAATATTTACTTTTTTCTAAATTAATAATAAATTAAAATGTTAATTGGTTTTAGCGATGGTGTCTTTAACAAATTATTTATTGATGACACTGATAGGTATAAATATAGTTATTTAAATAAATATTTTTTCAATGCTATAGAACTACATGCTGTAAATGAAGAAATAATGAATTTTATAATAAATAATTTAGATGCTAATCTTTATTTAAAATTTAAATATATTTCTTTACATGCCCCCAGCTTCTATAACAATTATAAAAAGGATTTTATTCTACTTGAAAAAATAAGAGAAATTTGTAAGAAGTTTGAAATTAAAAATGTAGTTATTCATCCGGACCAAATAAATAACTGGGATTTATTGGAAGAATTTTCTGATTTACCTTTATCTATAGAAAATATGGATAGTGATAAAAATAGTTTTAAGTCTATTAAAGATTTTGAAGCTGTTTCTAATTATTTTAACTTGAAAATAACTTTAGATCTCAATCATGTTTATGATAATGACAAGAGTATGCTTCTAGCTGAAAGATTCCAAGATAAATTCTCGGATAAAATAGTGGAATATCATATCAGTGGTCATGATAAAATAAAAAAACACGTTTCTTTATATAAAAGTAAACAATTAGAAATAATTAAATTTTTAAGATATAAGCAATTGCCGATAATTATTGAAAGTGATTTAAATGATGTTGCTTTACTTAAAAAAGAGTATATGTTTATAAAAAAAGGTTTAAATTCTAGTAATTAGATAGAGAATATTTTTTTTATAAATTTTACAGACTAGTAAAATTTGTTATACTACAATTAGCTTATAATTAACCTATAAATATATGATTCATGAAGAGAGAAGTAAATTAAGTTCTAAGACTCTAGATTTAAAAAGAGCTATCGATTCTTTAAAAGAAGAATTAGAAGCAGTTGATTTGTATAATCAAAGAGCGGATGCTTGTGAAAATGAAGAGTTAAGAAAGGTATTAATTCATAATGCTAACGAAGAGAAAGAACACGCTGCCATGCTAATTGAGTGGTTGAGAAAGAATGATGAAGTCTTTGCTAGCGAACTTAAGGAAAGATTATTTAAAGATAACATTGAAACAGAACACTAAATGAAAAATGAACAAATTATATTAAAAAAGTAGACAAGAGTCTACTTTTTTATATTTATCTAATATTATTCTCTATTGATAATCTAATATTTTTATTGTTATAATAACATCAAAGTAAATAATACTATTTAATTTATGAAAAATAAAAAAAAGATTGGTTTAGCCTTGGGTTCAGGTGGTGTGCGAGGACTAACACATATTGGTGTAATTAAGGTCCTACAAGAAAATAATATAAAAGTTGATTATATTGCAGGCACTAGTGTTGGCGCTTGGATTGGTGCTCATTTTGCTCTTTATCAAGACATCGAGGCTCTAAAAGAATTTACACTTGGAAAGAAAAAAGAAAAAATATTTAGTTTTCTGGACGCTTCTTGGTCAGGAGGTTTAATTAAAGGAAAAAAACTAGAGAAGATGCTAAATAATTGGTTAAATAATGCTAATTTTGAAGATTTAAAAGTTCCTCTATCTGTTGTAGCTACAGACTTAATTAAAGCTGAACCAGTAATTTTTAATTCTGGATCTTTGGCTTTTGCTGTTCGCTCTAGCATGGCTATTCCTGGATATTTTAAGCCGATCGCGTGGCAAGATAATATTTTAGTTGACGGGGGTCTTACTAACCCAGTTCCTGATGATGTAGTCAAGCAAATGGGAGCTGATATTGTTATTTCTGTAAATTTAAATAATTTTGAAATACCTATTAAATTTAAAAAGAAAGAACCCAGTGTTACTGAAGTTGCCTTAAGGACAAACGAAATAATACAGTGTTACTTAACTAAAAATATTTTAGGAAAAAGTGATATTGTTATACAGCCATCTTTAAGAGAGTGTTCAAGTTGGAAAAAATATTTTACCAGTAGTGAAGGGGAAAAAGTTGTAAAAATAGGCGAGGAGGCTATGAGTTTAGCTTTACCGGAGTTGCTGAAAAAAATAAAAGCCTAACGATATTTTTTAATTGCTAGTTTTTAGCTTTGAAGAGATATGATATAGTAATTGTATTAAGTTAATTAGTGCATTTAAAAAAATCTATGAAAAGAAGTGAAAGATTAGTGCTAAAAATCTTTAGCCTTATAGTTTATTTAGCTATGATTACAGTCAATTATTTAGCCAATGCTTTACCAATAGCTGGTAAAAATACAGGAGAGGTGTCAGATGCCTATCCTAATTTATTTGCTCCTGCGGGCTTAACTTTCTCTATTTGGGGATTAATTTACTTGTTATTAGCAGCCTATATAGTCTATTATTTAATTAAAAAATCTACAGATAATATAGTTTTATTTAATAAGGTGGCAATATTTTTTATAATCTCCTCTTTAGCTAATGTAGCTTGGATATTTGCGTGGCATTATGGTGTCTTAATTTTATCAGTTGTTTTAATGATAATTATTTTAGTAAGTTTAATTAAAATCGCTGATTTAATTAATAAGGATAAATTATCTAGAAAAGAACAATTCTTTTTTCGCTTACCTTTTAGTATTTATTTTGGATGGATAAGCGTGGCTACTATTGCTAACATTACAGCACTGTTAGTTGATTTAAATTGGAATGGCTTTGGAATAAGTGAAATAACTTGGATGATTATTATTCTTTTTATTGGAGCTGTTATTGGTATTTTACGATCATATAAAGATAAAAATATTCCGTACTTATTAGTATTTATTTGGGCTTATTTTGGTATTTGGTTTAAACATACTTCAGTAACTGGCTTCAATAGTAAGTATCCTTCGATTATAACAAGTATTATAGTAGCTTTAGTTTTACTAGTTATTTCTTTAGCCTTTATTTTTTACAAAAAAAATAAAAAACTCTTTTTTAAAGAGTCTGTTTAAAAATTTAATTTAAATTATATGGGTATAAGCGACTACAACGATCCAACTCAAAGAGTTAAATCTGAAGATAAGCCAGAGATGATAGAGGGGGAGTTTGATGAGTGGGAAAAACAAGGTTATAGTAGTTTTAGTAAAAAAATAAAAGATTCAAGTTTAAATACTTCTCAAAGAAAGGAACTAGAGTCTTTTTTTAAAGAAGAAATGATAGGCGGTAAAACTCGTTCTAATAGTCAAATACTTTCAACTATAAAAAAGAAATATGGCTCTGGAACCGCAATGAAAATAAAGTCAGCTTTAACGCCTAAGATAAAAAATGAATTAAGTGACAGACAAAAAAGGATAAATGTTATTTTAGGTAGACAAGCTTCTGAGCTTAGGGATAATAAGAAAGCTGGGAGGTTGTCTATAAATGATGGAGACAGTAAAAAATTAAGTAGTAGACCTAAGGTGGGATTTGGTGGCTATAAACAAGAAGATAAAAATAATATAAAAAATAAAAATCTTTCTAGTAGTTCGTCTAATGGTAGTATTAACCCTTTATCTTAGATAAGATTAAATAATTTTTATTTAAGTCGTATATTATAAATCTGTCTATTTTCATCAGTAAAATACAAGTTACTTCTATCAGAGCTAAGCATAATATCGCTCATATTATATTCTCCATCAGGAACTGCTACTAAACTTTTAAGGCCAGTTAAAGTATCTACTCTATAGAGATCATCTGAAGTCCTTAGAGCAAGTTCGGGAAATAACCCCGCTCCCTCTGGTAATTCTTTAGGTACTGCACAATAAACATATCTGTCATCAGAAAAAGTACATTTATCTGCCCAAGTTTGTAGGTTTAATTTTTTTCTATTTTGACCAATACTTTCACCTTGAGCATTTACTATCCAAAGTTCAGGCATTAAATTACTAGTACTATTATAGGCACTATAGAGAAGTTTATCGCCTTTTTCAGACCATTTTGCTGTTAAGCCACGACCTTCTACAACCGTAGATTTATAATTTTCGTCATTCAATCCTATAAAGTAAAGAGTTTGTCTATCAAAATCTAAACCGCGAGTGTACATGGCCGCTACTTGATTGTTAGGTGACCACTTAGGAATAACCTTGTCATCATTTTCGCCAATATATTCCAAGGCTCTTACTTCTGATCCGTCAGTATTAGATATTATTAAATATCGATTATCTGGATCTAGCCCTAAACTCTTAGCTACCACTTGTTCTCCAGAGCTAGAGAATTCAAAATCTTCCCAATGAGCAGGTAAAGTAACTTGTTTTTCTTTGTCAAAGTCATAAATAATATTTGATCCGTCGGGATATTCTAAAATAGCAGTATTTCTTTGAGGTGACCAAGTAACATCTTGGACTTGATAAAAAATCTTGTCACTTAAAGCTTGGGGTTCTCCATTTTTATCTAAACGATAAAATTTCCCTGTTTGATAGTCATAATACTGCAGGTCACGACCATTAGCAGCTAAAGAAGCCCCCAGTATTTGAGTATTTGTAACTTGATTAGTTTTGGTTAAACCCCCTGTCGCAATATTTCTAGGTTCATCGTCTCTTAAACTGGGTTCAGGATATATAGTAAGCTCTTTAGCTGTGTCAGTGCTAGGTTCATCTGGTAAACCGTCAGGTTCAGTGGGTTCGCTAGGTTCAAAACTACCTTGTCCGGCTTCAGGTAGGCGACCTGAGGTATTAGTAGCAGTCTCTGAGGGCAGTGGGTTGCTAAAAGATGAAAAGAAAGTTATCCAAATAAAATAGCCAATAACTACTATGGCTAACAAGAATCCGACTACTAAGAGTATTTTTTGATAGCGTTTAAAGAAATTCATATTTATAAGTAATTATGATATAATAAATTAAGTTAAATAAATATAATTAAGACTTGTTTATAAGCTGTTAATATTATATAATATAAAAAAAGATAATTCAATTTTAAAAAAGATTTTTTTAAATTGCTTTAGTAGTTAATTATAAATAATATGGGCCTTTTTTCATCTTCAGACGAGACCTATTTAGGAATTGATATTGGTGATTCTTCCATTAAAATGGTGGAATTAAAAAAGAAAAATAAAAAAATTCTTTTATCCAATTATGGTTTTAGTGGCAATTTAGGGGTTAAGTTTGGCGCGGTTGATAATGTTGATGATATAGCAGGTGCGGTTCTTAAAATAAAAAATGAAGTAGGTATAAAGACTAACAGAGCCACAGCTTCATTACCGACTTTTGCTGTTTTTTCTTCAGTAATAAATTTATATAACTTAGATAAAAAAGCTTTAGCTGAAGCTATACATGAAGAAGCTAAAAAAGTTATACCACTACCTCTTCAAGAAATGGTTTTGGATTGGAAAATATTACCAGAATTTAGTGAAGGTAAAAATAAGAATAATGTTAAAGTTTTTTTAACTGGTTCGCCTAAGAAATTAGTGAAAAAATATATTGATATTTTTTCTAAAGCTAAATTAACTTTAGCTAGTTTAGAAACGGAAACATTTTCTTTGATTAGATCTATAATGGGTAATGATAAAAGCTCAGTTATTATGGCTGAAGTAGGAGCTAATAGTACAGACATATCTATTGTCTACAAGGGCATCCCTATTTTAAATCGTAGTATTGATATCTCGGGAACAACTGTTACTAAGTCTTTAATGGAAAAAATGAGTGTAAATTTCTCTGAAGCTGAACAAATGAAATATGATATAAGTGTTTCAGGCCAAGCGGGAATGCCGGCAGTAGTAGCTAAAGCGGTTAGGCCAATAGTTAGTGAATTAGAGTATATGATAGATTTCTTTAATACTAACTATAATGAAACTTTAGATAAGATTATTTTATCTGGAGGGGGTTCGCTTTTATTCAATTTTGCTGAACATATAGAAGAGGTTTTAAAGACTCGTGTAATTATTGGAGATCCTTGGGCTCATGTATATTATCCACCCGAGATGAAAACAGTTTTAAGGCAACTTGGACCTCAGTTAGCCGTAGCTGTGGGTTTAGCTATGAGAGAAATTAAATAATATAGTTAACATGAAATTTAATTTATTTTCTTCCAAAAAGAAAAATAATAAAACGGACTTAAATGATGCGACAGATTTTTTAAATCCAGCTGACATAAGTAGCGCTGAAGGACTTTCTCAAGTCAAAAAGTTTAGAAAAAAAAGTAGTAGCTCCTCTAATGCTTTAAAAGCTAATATTGAAACTAAACAAAAGAAAACTGAACAAAGGGAAGTTAAAAAAATTAAAAAAATTAAAAAAGAAGATAATAAAGATAAAGTTAAAAAACCGCTTGAGTTGAGTAAGGTTAGTAAAAAAGAAAGCAATCTAAATATTAAAGAAGAGAAGTCTAAAATAAAACCCAATGATGAATTATTACAAGTAAATAGAGAAGAAGAGATAGAAGAAATTATTTCTGAATTTGAGAAGGAAAAGCAGTCTAGGTTTGAAAAAAAAGAAACAATTAAACCAATTAAAGAATTAGTGGCGAGTAAATCAGTGAGTGATAAGGTTAAAAAAAGTAAGCCTAGCTCTTCAAATGATTCTATTTTTATAAAAAGTAGAATTCAAGAAATGAATAAAGGTTTCAATAGAGATGATTTTTTAAATCAAGATAAAATCTTAGAAATAAATTTAGTTAAAGATCAGATTAGTGTTTTTTTTGATTGGTATAAGAATTTAGCTTTTTTGTTTATTTTCATTTTTTTAAGCTTTCTTTTAGTAGTAGAAGTATACTGGGCTCTATCTTGGTGGCAAAATTATAATCAAAATTCCTTTAATTACAATCATAATAGCAATAGTTTAATTTCTTTAAGTCAAGAAATAAGAGAAATTAAGGCGCCAGCTGATGAAGCTCTAGTTTTTGAAAAACAATTAGCTAGAGTAGCCTATTTATTAGATAGTCATATTTATTGGACAGAATTTTTTAATTACTTAGAAGATAATACTTTAGAAGGTGTTAAATACACTAACTTCAGTGGAAATTTAAGTGGTAAATATTCACTGAGTTCAATAGCCAGTGATTATCCTTTAGTAGGAAGACAGGCGCAAAGATATTTTTCCAGTGATTTAAGTCGCAATGTTTCAGTTAACTCAGCTAGTTTGCAAACACAAAGCAAAACAATTACTTCAGAGGGTCCTGATGGTGAGATAATAGAAGAGGAGGAAACTAGCTCTAGTGTTAGTTTTGGTTTAGATTTAGAGATTTCTTCTGAAGTATTTAAAAAATAATTAATTTATGTCAGATTTAGAATTAGGACAAAATAATAAGAAATCAGCCCAAGCTAAACCTTCCTCGGTTTTGAGTGGGGAAAAATTATCCTCTACTACCTCGGGAATGAGTTTAAATGCAATGGATGAGGCTAAATTAAAGGCAAAAATAAAAAAAAGAAGTAAAATAAATAATTTTTTAAATAAATATTTTCATTTTATTATTATTATTATAGTTTTATTTATTTTAACCTTAACTTATTTCTATATTATTAAACCTAAATATTTTAAAGCTATGGAAGCAATTGAAGGAAACTTATCTTCACAAAAAGAAATTTATTTAGAACAATTAACTAAATTAAATAACTATAAGAGCTTGGTAAATGCTTATAAAAAAGTTTCACCTGCGGAAATAGAAAAAATAAATAGCATTCTACCAACTAAGTACGAAAAAGAACAACTATTTATAGAGCTAGGCTATGTAATACCTGAAAATGGTTTTCAATTAAATAATTTAACTATCACCGAGAAGAAAACTGATGATGAGGAAGTATCTGACCCTAGGGCTCGTAGAGACCAAGGAGAAGAGGTAAGCGAAACAGACTTTTTACAAAAGTTGCCCAAGGGTGTTGGTTATATTATGATAGATTTAGATATAGCTTTAGTAGATTATAAAAATTTTAAAAGACTTTTAAATATTTTAGAAAATAACATTAAGCTTTTAGATATTTATAAGCTAAGTTTTAACCCTAGCTCTGAGTCAGCTCAGATAAGTGCTGTTAGTTATTATTTAGAAAAAAATCCTTAAATTATGAAAAATTTAAAACTATATTTAATTATTTTTTTAGTTTGTATCCTTATAGGAGGAGGTTTTTTGTTTCTATATAAAGACAACTTAGCTGATATAATGCAAGAAAGAGTTAGTTTAAATGATGAATTTTTATTAATTTCTGGTACGGCAAATAAGCAGGTTAAGGACGCAGAATTAGAAACAGGCTTAATGAATTTAAGTAAATATAAGAAACTAGAAGATAAGGTGCCATTAGAGTTTAAGGAAGAAGAGGTTGAAGTGGGCAGATCAACTAGTAGTTCTAATTATGTTAAACAATTAATATTTTTTAAATCACAACAACCTTAATATATGGCTTCAAAACAAAAAGAGCTACTTAATTTGCTTTTAGCTCAAAACGTAATAAGTTCGGATAAGTATAAAGAATTAAATAAAAAAATTAGTGATAATAAGCAGGAACTGGTTAAAATTTTGTTAAATGATAAAGTTATTGAAGAAGAAAAACTTACTGAATATCGGGCGCAAATTTATGGTTTAGATTACAAAAATCTTTTAAATGCTCAAGCTTCTGAAGATGTTTTAAATTTTATCTCTGAAGATGTTTCTAAAACTTATTCCATTGTTTGTTTTGAAAAAAATAATCAAGAAGCTTCAATTGGCTTAGTTTTACCAAATTTAAAGGCCATGGAAGCAGTTAATTTTTTATCTAAGGAATCTGGTTTAAAAATTAACTATGTTTTAATTTCAAGAAGTAGTTTTAATAAGTTATTTAAACAATATCAAAAAATTGAAGAAGAAATTTCCAGTGCTTTAGAGAGTAGAGCTCAAAGTGAAGGTGAAGGTATTTTGGAAATTGAAGATGATTCTGAGGATTTAGTTGATAGCGCAGATATAGACAGTGCTCCTGTAGCGAAAATTGTTTCAGTAATTATTAGACATGCAGTAGAGGGCGGAGCTTCAGATATTCATATTGAGCCTTTTGAAAAAGAAAGTCGTGTTCGTTATAGGGTAGATGGTATATTGAGAACTTCTTTAGTTTTACCTAAACATATTCATAATGCCGTGGTAGCTCGTATTAAGGTTTTAGCTAAACTAAAATTAGATGAAACCAGGATACCACAAGATGGAAGAATTAGGTTAATAGTTGATGGAAAAAAAATAGACTTTCGTGTTTCTACCTTACCAGTTAGTGGTAGGCATGAGAAAGTGGTAATGCGTATTTTAGATAGCTCAGCCACAACTGTTAAATTAGAGAAATTAGGGTTTAACAAGCATGTTTTAGAGATTATCAATAGAAACATTATTAAAACTAATGGTATTTTCCTTGTAACTGGTCCTACTGGTTCTGGTAAAACTACTACTTTGTATTCACTTTTAAATATTTTAAATCAAGAAGGTGTAAATATCTCTACTCTAGAAGATCCAGTCGAGTATCAGTTAGAGGGAATAAATCAGTCACAAATTAGACCTAAGATAGGCTATACTTTTGGCTCAGGACTACGTTCCTTTTTACGTCAAGATCCTGATATTATCATGGTGGGAGAAATTCGTGATCAAGAAACCGCTGAGTTATCTGTTCATGCCGGATTAACTGGTCACTTTGTTCTTTCTACTTTACACACTAATGATTCAATTAGCACTATACTTCGTTTAACGGATATGGGGGTAGAGCCTTTTCTTTTAGCTTCTACTTTGAAAGCTGCTCTATCTCAGAGATTAACCAGAAAACTGTGTAAATATTGTAAAGAAGAGGTGAGTATTAATGATAAAATTAAGGAAGATTTTATAATTGAGATGAAGGCATTGCCAGAAAAAGTTTGGCAAGAAGAAATGGGAGATAAAAAAATAGAAGATATTGCTAATATGAAAATTTATCAACCTAAGGGTTGTTCTCGTTGTGATAATCTGGGCTATAAGGGAAGGTTAGCTATTTCTGAGGCTATAGAAATTTTAGAATCCTTAAGACTAATGATAGAAAAAGAAGAACATATTGGCCTAGAGGAGGTTAGAAAAACTCAAGATTTTGTAACAATTAAGCAAGATGGTTATCTAAAGATACTGCAAGGTATTACCAGTTTAGATGAAGTTTTGCGGGTAATTACTATTTAATATGCCTATTTATAAGTACAAAGCTAGAAATGTAGAAAAGGGTAAGGTTTCTCGAGGGAATATGGTGGCTTTTAATGAGTCTGATGTTAAAAATAAATTAGCTAAGAAGAATTTAGCTGTTTTAAGTTTAAGTGAAACAACTCAT
The DNA here is from genome assembly GCA_964390115.1 of uncultured Gammaproteobacteria bacterium. Lineage (GTDB taxonomy): Bacteria > Patescibacteriota > Patescibacteriia > Patescibacteriales > UBA12465 > JAIPJA01. Next base: position 662 of record CAYMGT010000023.1, on the reverse strand, counting down.
AGTATAGAGACTAAAATTTTGCTTTTTATTAATCCAATTAAAGCTAAGGATTTAGTCATTTTCTTTAGACAGTTTTCAGTTATGATAACTGCTAATGTAACTATTGTAGAGTCTTTAGTTACTTTAGTAGATCAAACTAAAAATGTTACTTTACAAAAATTAATTTCAGAAATCGCCTATGAGGTAGATAGTGGATCTCTTTTATCAGATGCTTTTGCTAAGCGTGGAAGTGTTTTTGGTGAGTTCTATGTTAATATTATTAGGTCTGGAGAAACCTCTGGTAAATTAGATGAAGTTTTAGATTACTTAGCTGATGAAATAGAGAAGAGTTATGAAATGAGCGCTAAGATAAAGAATGCTATGATTTATCCCGCCTTTATTATTTCTGGTTTAGTGGCAGTTGGTATTGTAATGATGGTTTTTGTTATTCCACAGCTTACTGACGTGCTACAAGAGACAGGAACAGAACTGCCTTTATCTACTAAGATAGTTATTGCTGTAGCTGGTTTTTTAGAAAAATATATTATTTATGTATTGATAGCTGGGGCAGGTTTAGGGGTCGCATTTAGATATTTTTTGAAGAGTACTACCGGTAGTAGAATGTTTGATTATTTTAAAGTTCAACTACCTATTTTTGGTAAATTATTTAAGTTAATTTATAT
>CAYMGT010000022.1:0-13542 GCA_964390115.1 uncultured Gammaproteobacteria bacterium | reverse complement strand
ATTAGTTTGTTAGGAGTATATTGTCTTAAATATTTTACATTTTATAAAATATGTGTTAATATATTAAATATAAATTGATTTTTAAAATTAAAAAAAGAAAGGATAAATAATGAAAAATTTAAGTTTAATGTCAGTATTAGTATTTGTATCATCTTTCTTCCTTATAACCATGTTTTCTTCCTGTGAAGATGACCCGGTTAATCCCGATCCCCCTGATCCGCCAATACCGGAGTATGTTATTGTTAAGGTTAAAGCCATTGATCAAAATATAATGACTGCTCGATTATATGTTCCGGCGCTAGATATTTATCATCTAGGTATCCAGTATAATGATACTTGTGGCATTGATGTTCGTGAGATAGCTATAGGATTCCCTTATAAAGAATTTCATAACACCACTCAGTTAATTAAAGTTGAGATAACGATTTCTGTAAATGGCGATGGTAAGGCTCCATATGAGACTACACCACTTGAACAAAACACACTCATAGATGAAGATAAAACCATTGTATTTGCCTTATAAGGCAACACATATCCTCCTAGCCCGACAATAATCGTTGGGCTTTTTTTTGGTTAAAAAATTATGCTATTTCAGACACACCTTTGCGTAGGGCCTCTTTATTGCATAATAAGTATGTTTAATATATTTTTGGTGTAAGGTCTCTTTTTGGGCGTTTTTTTGTTATAATAGTATTAATACATTGTGATAATAATTATTCTTTCTTTGAAATACTTTACAGTTAATTTATTGGGACCGTTTAATAAAGTGTGTCTGGCAGCTTTTTGCCCGCTCTATATTTAGGCCATTTTTTTAAAATATTTGTAACTAGAAACTGGATATAACATATAATTCTTTTCTTCAAACTCTTTAATAACCATGAACAGATAATCAAGTAATCTATCAGCGGATTCAAATGATAACTTATTCTTAGTTGTCTTTCTTATCTGTCTATTTAAGTTCTCTATACTATTAGTTGTATAAATCATTCTTCTGACGATTGGCTCAAATTTGATATAGGTAAAGTAATATTCAATATTTCCTTAGGATGGGTAAATGCAGTCTGTGGCGATTCTGATAATTATATTTTTGTGGCTAAAATAGAGGGTCACTGTGATGGCCCCGGTGAAGCTCATGTAGCTGCGGCTTGTGTCCCTGTTGGAAACTTATTAGGTAATAGCATGCCAGATTATGAAGGTCAAATGGGCTTAAAAGTTATTAATCAAGGCTGGTATAAATACAATAACTCTTTCGTTCTAAATGAAGATGTTGGGGAGAATCCTGGAGACCCTGTGCTAAAAGTCTATGACTATACTGATAGTAATTTATATGATTTAGACAGTTATAACGTCCAATGTAATGAGTTAGTGCAAGTTGTTGATGCTGGTGGAAATAATAAGGCTTGGGCAAGTAGAAGTAGTAATATCAGTGTTTCATCAACTCCAGATTTCTTCTTAGGATATACAAGTTTAGAGGGATATGGTTATTCTGCTTTTGATCCACCTTATGGATCAGCCTCATTAAAGTCAGGTTGGTCTAATGGTGTGGTTAATTTTAATAATTATGAAAATAATTTTAATATTGGAAGCTCTGCTGCAGGGTTACCTTATGGTTGTGAAGCTAATACAGGTGATGGTTGCAAACTCTTAGGTTTTTGCGAAAATGATCCTAGTGTATTGTGTATATATAGTAATGGCAAAATGGATAGCACTACTTGTAAAAATATAGGATCTTGTGAACTCTTGGATTTTGATAGTAGTTACGAGGCAAAGGACATTTTGAAAAATATATTTTTAACTAGTTATAATTCTCAAAAGTTTAATGGTACAAACTGGCAATCAAGTGGTACAAATTTTGATTTTAGTCAGGGTACTGGCTCTATACCTGTGTGCCCCAATATTAATGAAAGGATATCTGATACAGAATGGTGCTTCATTCCTCCACAAATAGAGAATATTAGTTTAGAAAAGAATGATGAACCTGTAACCCTTAATATTGATGGATATGACGTTCCACAATCAGGAGAATACCAATTAAAGTTTAATACTATTATTGATGGTGAACAGGCTCCTCTAGGAGATATAATCATAGATTGGGATGATGATAGCGGTATTCAAATTATTTCTAATCAAGACTATCATCCAGATCCAAACTACCCTCACATAATTACCCATAGCTATATTTACCCTGAAGGTTCATCTAAAAATATCAAGATTAAAATATTTGATAACTGGGGCTTTAATCGTTGCTGTGCTCCAGCGGAAACTCCAGTCTGTGGATATCAAAATCCTGATGATCCAATCGCTCTACAATGTCCTAATGAGATTTAATAAGTATTTTATTAGTTTGTTAGGAGTATATTGTCTTAAATATTTTACATTTTATAAAATATGTGGTAAATTATTAATAATAAATTGTTTTTTTAAATTAAATAAAAAGAAAGGATAGATAATGAAAAATTTTAAAGTTTTATTAGGCTTGTTAATGTTATCTTTCTTAGTAGCATTAACGTTCTCATCCTGCAAGGATGATCCAGTGACACCTGAGCCTGAACCCGAACAGCCCGAGTATGTGATAATTAAAGTGAAGGCTGTGGCGGAAAATCTGGCTAGTGCATGGCTATTTGTACCGGCTTTAGACATTGATGGTAGACTACTTTTGGGTGAGAATACAAATGAAATACTTGTTGGATTTCCCTATGAGGAGTTTTATAGCACAACCCAGCTTATAAGGGTTAGGATTATGACGTCTATCAATGGAGATGGTAAGGCACCTTATAATGAAAATTTTCTTGAGCAATACGTTTTTATTGATAGAGACAAGACAATTGTCTTTGCTCTTTAGTGGACGGATTGTACACTCTCATTATCATAAGCTCAACAATAATCGTTGGGCTTTTTTCTTTGGTTAAAAAATTATACTACGTCAGACACACTTTTGCGTAGGGCCTCTTTATTGCATAATAAGTATGGTATAATTATTTTTATAAGGATTAATGCATTAATATTAGACTATATTAATTTAATCGTAGTCTTTTAAAATGTCTGTAAGTTAATTATAAATAAAATATGAGCAAGGATAAAAAATACGTAAAAGAAATAACTAATATTGAAGATGACTTTGCCAAATGGTACACGGATATAGTTTTGAAGTCAGATTTGGCTGACTATACAGATGTCAAAGGCTTTATGGCTATTAAGCCATACGGTTTTGCTATCTGGGAAAATATTCAAAAATATGCTGATAAAGAATTTAAAAAAGTTGGAGTAAAAAACTTATACCTTCCATTGCTCATACCTGAAGACTTGTTAAATAAAGAAAAAGAACATGTTAAAGGCTTTGCTCCTGAGGTAGCTTGGGTTACTGCAGGAGGTGATCAAAAATTAGAAAAAAGATTTTGCATTAGACCAACATCTGAAACAATGTTTTCTACATTATATTCAAAATGGTTAGAATCATGGAGAGATTTACCAATGATTTATAATCAATGGTGTAATGTAGTTAGGTGGGAAAAAGAAACTAAACCATTTTTAAGATCTCGAGAATTTCTTTGGCAAGAAGGTCATACTATTCACGAGACCGCTGAGGAAGCAAAAAAACTTACCTTAAAGATGTTAAAAATATATAAAGCTCTTATAGAGAATTTATTAGCCATCCCTGTTTTAGATGGCGAAAAAACAATTTCTGAAAAATTTGCTGGAGCTGAAAATACTTATACAGTAGAAACCTTAATGCTTGATGGAAAGGCTTTACAGGCGGGTACTAGTCATTATTTTGGACAGAATTTTAGTAAAGCATTCGGAATTAAGTTCGTAAACAAAAATGAAAAAGAAGAGTATGTTTACCAAACTTCTTGGGGGATAAGTACAAGATTAATAGGAGCTGTCATCATGGCTCATGGTGATAATAGGGGATTGAAATTACCTCCCAAGGTAGCACCCATTCAAGTTATAATAGTTCCTATTTCCTTGTCCGATGAAACAGTTGTTAAAAAAACAGCTAATTTATTTAAAACTTTAAAAAGCTCTTTTAGGGTTGAGGTTGATAAAAGAGATAATTATAGTCCTGGTTATAAGTTCAATGACTGGGAAATGAGAGGCGTTCCAGTGAGAATTGAAATTGGTCCAAGAGATGTAATAAAAAATCAGTGTGTCATAGTTGAGAGAGATACTGGCAACAAGATTGATATTAGCCTCGATGAAGTTAAAAGTAAGTTAAAGGTTGTTTTGGATGATATTCAAAAAAGAATGTTTAATGACTCTCAAAAAAACTTAAAAGATAGAACTAGTACAGCTTATGACCTAAATGAGTTTGTGCAGCAAATTAATAAAAAACAAGGATATATTAAGGCTATGTGGTGTGGTAATGAGGAATGTGAAGAAGAAATAAAAAATCAAACAGGTGCCAAGTCAAGATGTATTCCATTTAAAAAGGAAAAAATCTCTGATAAATGTGTTGTTTGTGGTAGAAAAGCAAAGCATTTAGTGTTTTGGGGAAGGCAATATTAAATTAATATTTAACTTAAAGTATAATGGCACAGCGATTGGAACAACTAGAACAATACTGGCAATAATAGAAAATTTTCAACAAGAAAATGGCTCAGTAAAAATACCAAATGTCTTACATAAATATATGAATGGTATAAAACAAATATCCAAGAAGAAATAATATATAGTAAGTGAAACTGTATCAGAAGCGATTGCATTAAGTTGACAATGCAGCTTATATTTTATATAGTAATTATATTATAAGAATAAAAAAAAGTTAGCAATAGTAAAGATTAAGATTAAAGAATGGAGAGTTGGCCGAGTGGTTGAATGCGGTAGGTCGCTAATTAAGTTTTTTCTGAGACCGCATTTACGCTAGCACATTTTATTACATAAGACATAAAGATAATAATCAGTTAGCTAAAAGTTTCGATTTGTTTTATTGTGGTTCAGAAATATCGATAGGCGCTAAACGCGAATAACGTATTGACGTTCTAAAAAATAAGTATTCTAAAAAAGTATGAATCTTAAGTAGTTAAAAGATTATATTAATCACTTCGGCTATGATCGTCTTAATCATTGTAAAATTGGGGTCATACGCAAAAGTATCAAATCTCAAATTATAAATATTGTGATATAATGAAGAATATTAAATAATAATCTCTATTATATGAATAATCTAGAAGAAGCGTGCTCAGTATTTTTACCAAAAGATACGACTAAGAATTTTGATATTATGAGCGTGAAAGATGAGGATGAAGAAATACAAATAGTTTTACAAGAAAGAAATAACCCTCCAGTTGAAGGAGCTAAGCCAGAAGGATTTAAGGTAATTCAAGTTTCAGATTTTCCTATTAGAAATAAGAGGGCTATTTTAATATATAGACGTAGATATTGGAAAGTAAAAGGACAAGAAGGGCTAATAACTAGCAATATTCCATTAGTCCATACAGGAACAAAACTTGAGCAAGCCTTTGCTGAAGTTTTAAAAAAAAGAGGCGGAAACGATACCCACTTCCTTGGTGAATATAGCGACTTCATACCGACTGGAGACCAAGGTATTTGAAAAACAATATAAAGATCATTTAAGTAATTTTAGAAGCTGGGACCAGTTAAGTCATTGTGATAAATGGATTCTAGTTGAAAAAAATATTGGAGCCTATTTAAGCATAGATGAAGTAGCTCTAAGTAAAGGAGAACTTTATACTATTATCACTAATAAGCAAGCTAAGGGTAGAAAAGGGTCAATACTAGCAATTGTGGAAGGAACTAGGGTAGCTGATGTAGCTACAGCTTTAAAAAAGATTAAACTAGAAGAAAGGGAAAAAGTAATAGAAGTAACCTTAGATATGTCACCTGCTATGGAGGCTATAATTAGAGAATCATTTCCTAGGGCATACTTAGTTACAGACAGATTTCACGTTCAACAGTTAGCCTCTGAATCTATACAAGAGATTAGAATGAACTATAGGAGAAAGGCTATTAAAGAAGAAAATGATAATTTACAAAAGGCTAAAGAAGGTAGTTTAAAATATATAGCTAAAACATACTCTAATGGAGATACAAAAAAACAACTTTTAGCTAGAAGTCGTCATTTAGTCTTTAAACCTAGTAGTAAATGGAGTGTATCTCAAAGAGAAAGATCGGAAATATTATTTAAAGAATTTCCTAAAATAAAAGAAGCTTACAATTTATCAATGATGTTTAGAAATTGTTATGAATTGTCAAAAACACCAGAAGAAGCTAAAGAAAGATTTACTAATTGGTATAGTAAAATAGAGAAGTCAAAAATTAGAGAGTTTGATATTTGTGTAAATACAGTTAAAGCTCATGAAGATACTATTTTAAAATACTTTATAAATAGAAGTACTAACGCTGGAGCGGAATCTTTCAATGCAAAGATTAAAGGATTTCGTTCTATAGTTAGAGGTGTTAGAGATAAGAAGTTCTTTCTGTTTAGAGTTTTTAAAATTTATGGTTAAGGATTTGATACTTTTGCGTATGATCCTAAAATTGGCATGGGGCTGGTCAGAATAGTTATAAAATATTAGGCTTAAGTAGTATTAAAGAGGCTTATTTCTTACAGCGCGATGTTAATCGCTTTAGCTCATAAGAGAGCGAACAATAATTCATTTAATTTCTTAAAATATGTCATCCTATATTTTAATTAAATCATTATATAAAAACACGGCTCAGTATTTAGATAAGAGTATTGTGGTTGCTGGCTGGATTAGAACTTCGAGAAGTTCAAAAGATTTTGGCTTTATTGAGCTCAATGACGGTTCATTTTTCAAGGGCTTACAAATAGTTTTTGAAGCTAGTTTAGAAAATTTTTCTGAACTTGAAAAAATTAATATTGGCTCATCAATTGAAATCGACGGCCAATTAGTCGAATCACCAGCTGCCGGACAAGCGTTTGAACTCAAAGCGACAAAAGTTACCATTATAAATCAAGCAGCCGAAGACTATCCTCTTCAAAAAAAGAAACATAGTTTTGAGTTTTTAAGAACAATCGCGCATTTACGTGGACGTAGCAATACTTTTTCCGCAGTTTATCGCTTACGTTCAACTCTAAGCTATGCGATTCATAAATTTTTTCAAGAACAAGATTTTGTTTATATTCATACCCCAATAATTTCTACTTCTGACGCAGAAGGTGCTGGCGAGATGTTTCCAGTTACAAGTTTGGATTTAAAAAACCCCGCCAAAGATGCTAATGGAGAAATCGATTATAAAGAAGATTTTTTTGGCAAAAAAGTTGGATTAACTGTTACGGGGCAATTAAATGCTGAAGCTTTAGTGATGGGTTTAAATAAAGTTTATACTTTTGGCCCAGCTTTTCGTGCTGAAGAGTCTAATACTACTCGTCATGCCAGCGAATTTTGGATGATGGAGCCAGAAATAGCCTTTGCTGATTTAAATGATGTTATGAATTTAGAAGAAAAAATGGTTAAATATTTAATTAATTATATACTTCGCGAAATTCCCGAGGTAATGGAATTTTTTAATAAATTTATTAACCCAACTCTCTCTGAACGTTTGAATAAAATAGTTAATTCAGAATTTCGTCGCATGACTTATACTGAGGCAATTGAAATTTTAGAAAAGTCGAGTAAGGAATTTGAATACCCGGTTAAATGGGGAATTGATTTACAAACTGAACATGAGCGTTATATTTCCGAAGAAGTTGTTGGCGGTCCAGTATTTTTAACTAATTACCCAAAGGATATCAAAGCCTTTTATATGCGTTTTAATGATGATGACAAGACGGTTGCGGCAGTTGATTTATTAGTCCCCGGTATTGGTGAAATTATTGGTGGCAGCCAAAGAGAGGAGCGCCTTGATGTTTTAAAATTAAGAATGGCCGAGATGGGGTTAAAAGAAGAGGATTATGATTGGTATTTAGATTTACGTAAGTATGGATCTGTTAAACATGCTGGCTTCGGTTTAGGTTTTGAAAGATTAGTTATGTATTTATCGGGCATGGCTAATATCCGTGATGTTATTCCTTTTCCACGTACGCCTAAAAATGCTGAATTCTAATTTTATGAAAAAACCTGACTTAAGTATAATTATACCCTGGCTAAGCAAAAGCGATTGGACTGGATTAATTTTTTCATCTTTAAAAAAGGCGGCAGAAGAAAATAATTTTACTTTTAATACAATTATAGGTTCGCGTGTTGATAATAAGAAAAAGGCTCAAAAACAAGAGCCTTTTTCTTTTTTATACCCAAAGCTGAGAGTAGTTGAGAAGATGGTAGATTTTTCTCATAAGAATATGTTGGCAAATAGAATTATCATTGTCGACTCTTCCTTTGTGAATATGAAGGCAGTTCGTTACATCGCTGGTAAGGAGTCATTTATTAGTTGTTTTGTTAATGGCGGTTTTTTTCAAGAATATGATTTAGATCGACAAACTATTTCTGGATATGATAAAGAGTTAAAAAAATTTGAAGAAGGTCATTACTCTTTGATGGATAAAATATTGTTGCCATCAAAGTACTCTTTGAGAATTTTTCTCGAGGCATATCCAGATTTAAAGAAGAAGTCTCTGTACACTCATTATTCTTTAAGAGATACTTTGACTAAAAATTATAAATTTTTTGATAAGCATGGTTGCGTTTATGTTTCAAGACATAGCTTAGAAAAAGGATATGATATAATTTCTACGCTTAATAAAAAAAACATAAAGATGGATTCTATTCTTGGATTAAAAAATCATATTTTTAGAAAAAAATTATTAAAATATAAGTCAGTAATTATTCCATCAAGAGCTGATTTATTTGGCTTTTGTGCCTTAGAAGCTATTTTAGAGGGAACTATTCCAGTAGTCCCTGCTGGCCTGAGTTATGACGAATTAATTGATGTCCCCAATAATTTTAAATTGTCCTTACCAATCGGAAAAAGAACAAAGAAAGAAATAGAAACCATTGTAGAGTTAATTGAGGATTTGTCTGAGAGCCAATATAATGAAATTATTTTAAAGGCACGAAAGAGTTTGCAAAGTATAATGAACAACAAAAATCATAATTTTTCCGCAGCACTTAAAACTATTTTATATGAGAAAAAAAAATAAAGTTATTTTTTTCTCTCCTCATTTAGATGATGCTATTTTCTCTAGCGGAGGAACTATTATTAATCATTTGAAAAAGGGAGATGAGGTGTTGGTTGTTACTATTTTCTCTGGCATACCTGATATAAGTAATTTGTCGGAATTTTCTTTAAATATTATTTGCCCTGGTTGGGCCACGGAAAGAATTAAGGAAAATCTAAATATATTAAATAGCATAGAGGTGAAAATTTTAAATTTAGATTTTTTGGATGCAATTTTTAGAAAAAATGATTCAGGACAATACTTATGTCTATCATGGAGTGATGTTTTCTCTGAAAATAAGAATAAGTATAAAGAGGAGATTTTTTTATATAATTCAGTAAAAAAAAAGATTTTAGATATTGTGAAGAACACGGATGATGTTTTGTACTTCCCGTTATCATTAGGTGATCACGTAGATCATGTGTTAATAAATAAAATAGCCAAAGAGTTAAATGAAGCTAATTATGATTTGAATATTTGTTATTATGAAGATCTGCCATATGCAAATTATTCTATGGATACATGTAAACTATCAGAAGTATACTTAGTGGAAAAAATTGAAGAAATTGATGTCAATCAAAAAATTTCTCTAGTCTCAAAATACAAAAAATCTTTAGCGGTTGGTGATGACGCACTTATTACAATTTCTCATATTAAAAATCACGCAACTAAAATTGGAAAAAATGGTAAATATTTTGAAAGATTTTGGAGTTATAAAAAAAATTAATTTTATAAATAATAATCAAATTTTAAGATTGTATTGACTAGTGGACCCATGTCAGAGAAGAATTTGACTTTACTGTGCCTACAAAAACGCTATAAACATAAAACCCAAGTAAATCGAGAAATAGCTACTAATTTTGAGAAAAATTTTTTAAAAATTGATATTTTTCACTAAATTGTTAAATAAGGATTTAAATAAGTTATTTTTTAACATGCAGGTACAATCAGAATTAATTTATTTGAAAGTGGCCAAGGACAGAGGCGTTAAATTGGTTGTATGTGATCGTGGTTTGTTTGATGGGGCTGCTTATTGCAATGGAAGTTTAAAGCATTTTGATTATAAATAAGACAAGTTCAGAAGGGATGTATAAAAGATATGATATTGTTATTTAGCTAGAGACTTTAATTAAAACTTATAAAAGAAAACACCTCTATTGGGTCATTAATGAAAGGCGAAGAAGATTTAGTATTAAAAATTTTTATAGTTTAAAAGAGAGTGCACTTAAAGAAAATAAAATAGCGGTTGTAAATGTTATTGATATATTATTAGAAGAAGTTAATAAATAAATTTATGCTTAAAAATATTTTTTTAGATAAACAACATAAACTTATTTTAAATAAATTTATTAAAAATAATCAGCAAAAAATTAATGATTTTTTGAGTGGTGATTTAATTGATTATTCTAAAAAAGACTTTAATTTTTATGAGTTTAACGAAAATTTTTATGTCATTGTAAGAAAAATTAAAGAAATTAATGGTTGTAAGAGTCCAATTAGTTTTTATTTAGGTTTTCCTTTTCCTGTTTGCTCTGTCAAAAGAAATATTTTGACGAAATACAATAGAGAGTTTACGTTCTATTTTAGAGGGGAGCCACTTCGTATTGAACAAAGAAAAATACTAAAAATTGCTATTAAGAATAATTTTAGCAAATCTAACTGGAAGGAGTTCGACGATATTTCAATATTTAGAAAGGAATTTACCAAGAAGTTAAAGAAATTTATTGTCGGCCCTCTATTGTACATTGACCCCTATGATTTTATTGGCGACTCTTTTATTGGTATGCATTTTTTTGATTCATTGGTTGAAAAATTCAATTTTTCTCAGAGAATTATTTTTTCTAAATCGTATAGGCACATGGGCGTGCTCGGCGAGGCCTATCCCTATGATTTTAATTTGATTAAAGAGTGTTTTTTAAAATATAAATGTTTAGTTGTCCCTGATTTATTGGATGTTAATTTTAAAAAAACAGTTTCTCTTTTATCAGAATTACTAGATAAAGAGGGTATACTTATTTTTCCTGGAAAATCATTATTTATATTAATTAATAAGTCATCGATAGAGTGTTTCCATTATAATAAACCAGATGTGTTGCTTAGAGATCAGAATATTGAAGATTATATGAATGAATGCATGTTGCCGTTTGTTAGCCCTGAAATAGCTTGGCAAGAAGAAAAATTTTCCGGTAAAGATAATTGTATATTTATTAATCCTTTTGGCTCATTAGAAAATAAAACAATTGACTTAAATTTCGTAGCGTCGCTTTGTCAGGAATTAAATAAAAATAAAAATATACAAATCAATTTAATTTGTGGGCTTCGTGATTGTTCTTTTCACGTTGACTGGGTGAAGAAATTTGTTAAATTAAAAAAAGAAAAGAATTTAAGATGCAGTTTATCTTATTACGCCTCGTTAAATCAAATAGCATTAGATATTTATAGTTCGCGACCAGGGGTTATCTTGACAACCGACACATCCATCTCACACTTAGCTCATCGTTTAAACTTACCAACAGTTATTTTTTATCACGCAAGCAGATTTGATCCCACGAGCATTCAGTCAATGATATCTGAATCACTTTTGGGCTTTGGGCGGTATTTTAAAAATAGTTATCCATTATTAATAAGAGAATATAAAAAATCGCAAGTTAAGGTAATTTCAATTTTTTTAAATTATCTACTGACTAATAAAAAAAATAAGAGCGATTATAAATTTCTTAAAAAAGAATTGATGGAATATTTTCCAGAAGAATATTTTTTTGATTTTGTGTCAAAAAAATACCGAGAAAAAATAATAAAAATATTAAAAAAAGTTTCGCCAATAAATAAGTTATAAAAATATGAGAAAAATAAAATCATTGAATTTAATGGTTACGAATAGGTGTAATGGCGCTTGTAATATGTGCAATATTTGGAAATCACAAAATTTTGAGGAGCTAGATTTAAATAATTTACTTAATTTTTTAAAGTATCCTGAGTTTTCTGAGGTTGAAGATCTTAGTATCTCTGGTGGCGAGCCAATGCTTAAAGGCGATATTCAGAAATTCTCTAGCGCTCTAATAAAAGCTCTTCCAAAATTAAAAATGTTTTTTATTAATACTAATGGCTTAATGCCGGAAAAAACACTTGAATTAGCAGAGGTTCTAAAAAAAAGTGCTAGTTTTTTAAATAACAAATTACAATTATTTTTTTCTATTTCAATTGAAGGGCCAAAAGAGATTCATGAACTTATCCGGGCAAGAAGTTATGATCAATCGATTAAAACCATCTCTTTATTAAAAGATTTGATTTCGGATAACTTTAAAGTGATATTATCGATGACAATTCAAAGAGATAATTATAAATATATTAATCAAACAAGTAAATTAGCTAAATTACTTGGTTGCGAATTTTCTTTTCGTTTTGTCGATTTTTCAGATAATTATTATAACAATGCCGACAAAGATAATATTTCTTTAAGTAAGGAAGAGGCCTCTGAAGTTTTAGAAAACTTAAAAAATGAATTTAAAGATAATAGATTTTTTAAGGTTCTTTATCAGAGTGTTTGTAGGGGGAGAAATGATGTGATGCTTAGTTTAGATAGAAATTTGATTTGTGAAGCGGGAAAAATATTTATATTTATAAAAAATAATGGAAACGTTTATCCGTGTATTTATAGTGAACAAATTATTGGAAATATTAAAGAGGGATTGATTCCTTTTAAACTCAATAGATTGAAAAGTTGCCCTTGCTGCACGGAGTGCCATATTTATCCCATGATTAATTTTTCTAAAAATAAAAATTTAAAATAAAAATAGGAAGAAATCAATAAAACTTGCCATTATTGCTGATTTTAGATTTAATTATTCAATTGTCTTAATGGAATCCTTAATTTATAAAATATTTCTAGAAGTTAACATAATCGACATTGATCATAATATTAAAAAATTTTCTATTTTTAGAGCCGTCTTTATAATTAATTCCGTTTATCATTATTTACGCTACTGATTCTGGTATTGGCTGCAAGAAATATATTGCATATTTATAGTTATTATTTCTTTGGTTTTAATAATCTTGCCGGTAGTTCTTACATTAACTCCTTCTTTTCTTAACTTGTACCGCAGCTTCTGAGCACAGAGTCTATTTTTCTCTCATTTCAATTATTTGTTCTTCAACTCTAACTCGCGTCTCGTTGGCTGACTCAGAGATTTGGTTGATTCAGACTCTCCTGACGCCTTATATTCTGCTAGCCAGCGCTCTAATGTTCTTTTATTACTAGGAAACAGCAAGGACGCCTTCTTTTTAATGATGGGCAGCACCCATTTAAGTCGCTCCTCGAATGCATTAATTTAAAGTTTAGTACACGTACTCATTAACCTTGTCATATAATTTTGAAAATCGCCATGTGTGGGCATATTACCGCTCTTATCACGCAGTTTATTGACAAATAATCCAATTTGTCATACAATTAATTAACGTTCTTT
>CAYMGT010000021.1:0-14915 GCA_964390115.1 uncultured Gammaproteobacteria bacterium | reverse complement strand
TCATATGCATATATTTTAGCTTATAAAAGTTGCACTTCAAAACGGAAATTGCGATTATTTAGAAACCGTACTTGTCGGACACAAGTGTTAAAAGATCTTTACAACATGAAAAAAAATATTATTTTATTATCTATTTTTGCTATTTCTTTTAGCTTTCTAGCCTTTAACATTGACAAAGTTGAAAAGCAATGGAGTAAAATTGAACGTAAAGTTCAAAAGAAAGGAATCGAATATGTGCTTACGGATAAGCTTGTTGGAAATATAATTGATGCTTATGTTAAAAGATGGGATGATTTTGAAAGTTGTGATAGAGGTTATTATCCTTATCGTATGGGTATAAAATCTTTAAGCTGGGTAGCGAGAGAACAAGTTATACTTGAGCAATGCCCGCTCAGTGCAAAAGAATTAGATGATTTGGCATATCGTTCTCGGCTTGGAGGACTTGTTGTTTTTCAATTAAATGATTCTACTTATCGTAGTACACCTCGAAAAATTTATGGTTTAGATCTAAATGGGATTGTCCATCTTAGAGTGGTTATTCATAAAGCTTCTATAGCTGTTGCTAATGATCAATTTTTGATTGAGAAAGTTTATCTTAATCATAAAAAATTGTTAATAAAAAAACTTAACGAAATAAATGATGGTAAAAAGTATCTTGAAGAATTTTTAGATATTGTCGATACATATTTATCTGGAGAAAAACAAAGTAAATACAAGCAACATTACGACATCCTAGCCAGAAGAGAGGCTGCTGGTGGTAGACAATTAATTGTCACTTATCAGGTAATACTTGAAGATCTGGTTGCATCGTTATAAAAACGATAATAAATTTTAAGACCCTTAATAAAAATAAGGGTCTTTTTTTGTTTTAGATCAAATTGCTAAAAAACAACTAATCCTATACAATTAAACTATGCTTAATTTAGAAAAAGAAAAACAATTATTCTCTCAAGGTTATGAGTTTATTGCAGGAATAGACGAAGTCGGTAGAGGGCCCTTAGCTGGGCCTGTAGTAGCTGCCTGTGTAGTTGTAGATAAAAATTTTGACATATCCACATCTGAACTAGAAGAAGTTAGAGATTCTAAAAAATTGAGTTCAAAAAAACGAGAAAAATTATTTGGGGTTATAAGAAAAAACGTGGTAGCGGTTGGTATTGGTAGTTGCTCTTCTCAAACTATTGATAAAATTAACATACTACAAGCTAGCTTATTAGCTTGCAAAAGAAGCTTGGAGCAATTAAATATTAAACCTAACTACGTTCTTATTGATGGTAAATATAAAATACCTAAAATAAATTTACCTCAAGAAACTATTATTGGAGGGGATAATAAAATTTTTTCAATTGCCGCTGCCTCTATAATCGCAAAAGTTAGTAGAGATTATACAATGACTCAAGCTGACCAAAAATTTCCTCAATACGGATTTGCCTCTCATAAAGGTTACGGGACAAAATTTCACATAGAGAGTATAAACATGTTTGGCATCTGTCCTATTCACCGTTTAAGCTTCACTCCTTGTAAAAATAAAAAATCCAGCTATTAAGGGCTGGATTATAAATTTTAGATTTTTAAATCACAGAGGGCACTAGAAAATAACAATCGTCACCATTGCATAAAAATTCATCAATTTCCGCTAATCGACTATCAAATTTTCCTGTAAATGGTGAAAAATTATAACAATAAACCAAAACATCATTTATTTCATGTCTCTCAAGAGCAAATAAACTACTGCCTTTTACAATAAGTAATTTAGTGACCGCTTCTTTAATTTCAGCTTGTGTTAAAACCACTTCATTTAAATTTTCTTTTAAAAAAATTACCGCTTCATTCAAGGTAATTTCTCTATTAAAATCTAGCAATGATACCTGCTTACCACTGTCTAAACTAAGATGAGATATAGCGTTCCAAGTTATGGGAATTTTTTTATTTTTAGATAAAAATTTTCTAACACTTTTAGTGTTACTTAAAATCAAAGCCATGGCTAGCAAAAACGCTACACCTAGTAAACAATAAATTAAAACTTCTGTATCCATTTTAATAAAATTTAAGGTTTCAAAATAAACGTTATTACTCCTGATTGATGATCAAAAACTTCTAAATAATCAAATTGACTCTCATCTAACCAATTGTCTGGATAAGCACTGTAGATAAGGCATATCCTAGGCTCCATATCCCAACAAACATAATTTTCATTAATTTTTCTGGGTTTTGGATAATAAACAATCTTAGCTCCCGCTGGCTCATAACCTTCGTCTTTCGGATAATTTGATTCAACTAAGAATGCTTCTTTGTCTATCACATGGTAGAAACCTGCTGAAATTTTTAACTTATTAGTTGAATTAACTAAATAGAACTTTTCACCAAGTATACTAACTTTATCAGCACTAGATTTTTTAAAAGTTCTTACCTTAATCGATTCGTAATCACTTCCCTGAGCAGATAAAAGTAGACCAGAGAAAACAAAAAACAAAATTAAATAGTTCTTCTTCATGATATATAATTTTAATGAACAATGCTAAGTGATTAAACTACAAATTAGCATAAAAAAGCCTCTCTAGTCAAGTGACTTTAAAAAATTTTGATAATATTCTAAATTATTTAAACTAGCTAATCTCTGTCCAGCAGACTCATTTATTTTAAATAAATGATGTAAATAAGCTAAACTACTGTTTTTTAAATCTTCAATCGAACTCTCACTATTCAAATTTTTAAAGTTTTTCTTAAATTTAGCATTATTAATATTTATAATCTTAGGTTTTTTAATATCGTTTGAGTTTAAAAAAAGCCTACCATGCCTCCCTTCTCTGCTTGGTATAACACAGTCAAACATATCCCAACCCATTTTTCTACACTTATACATATCAGAAATTTTTCCTACACCTAAAGCAAATTTAAAATATTTATCAGGTATTATAGTCGCGGTTTCTTTAAGTAGTTTATGTAAAAATTTACCTTGATCATCTACAGGCCTTCCACCAAAACCATAACCTGAAAAACCAATTTTTTCTAGTTCCTTAAAACAATATTTCCTTAAAGCAATATCTTCACCACCTTGAACAACAGCAAAAAGAAGTGGAGCTTCCCGCTTAGTCATTTGTCTTTTTTTTAATTGTCTTAAATATTCATCTTTTGATTTTTTAGCCCAAAAAATAGTTCTCTCTACTGACTTTAGTAAATCTTTTCTACTTGTATTATACGGAGAGCAATCATCTAAAACAACCATCATATCAGTTTTTAGACTAAACTGTATTTGAATGGATTTTTCTGGACTTAGTTCGTGTTCCTGGCCATTTATAGGTGATTTAAATACAACTCGATTATCATAAATTTTACCTAATTTTGAATTTCCATAAATTAAAGAAAATACTTGAAATCCACCACTATCAGATAACAGAAAATATGGCCAGTTCATAAAGGAATGCAGACCACCCGCAGATTCAATAACCTCTAAACCTGGTTGTAAATAAAGATGTAAAGTGTTAACTACCATTGCCTTTGTACCTGTCAAAATAGTATCTTCTATAGACAGTGACTTAACTAAAGCTCTAGTAGCATCAGGCATAAAAAATGGTAATTTTATTTTACCCCTAGCTAAACTTATATGAGTTTTTTTAGTTATTTTTTTCATCACTTCTTTAATTTACTACTCTTCCATCACTACTTAAATTAGCAATTTCATCTTCTTCTAACTTGCTCGTAGTAGCTTCTGACTTTTTAGTTATTTTATCATTAGTAACGTTATCAAGCGCAGACAGGCTTGCCCCCGGAGAAATTACCAAAATTTTATCAACATCATCACTTACGGGTTTTAAGCTAAGATAAAACTGAGCTTCAAGTAAATAGTCTGAGGTATTAATTTCTTCGATATCCCAACTAACAAGACGATTTTGTTTATCATAATTTAAAAAACCTTTATCTACAGAAACAGTCTGATCAAACTCTATATAACTAGGTAATTTTAATTCTGTTCTAAGTTGGCTCAAATTATGAACATTATTACTTATTTGCCAATAGGCTTTAAATTTAGTTGTTTGATCAACCTTAGGTGGTAGCGGACCGCTGCCAACAGGTAAGTTATCTTCAGTAAAATAAAGAACTTTTTCCTCAAATTCTAAATCGCTATTTATTAAATTCAACACGGTATTGCTCTGATTATCACTACCTAAGTCTAAATCTTCGTCACTTTTGAAATTAAACTGAGCATAACTTTTTATCTCTAAACTTTTATCTAAATCATCTAAATTAAAATTACTAATTGGCAAACTAAAGTTAATCGTCCCTTCATCACCGGGAGCAATTTCACTTAGCTTTTCAATATGCTCTTTGGACCAAGCTATACTATTATTATTATATTCTCCACCATTTTCATCATTTATCTCAGACCAATTTAAAAAATCTCCGTCAATAACTACCATTACCGTAACATCTTCTAAACTAATTTCACCTTGATTACTAAAAAATACTGAATAATTTAAATCTTCTCCAAAATTAACTGCTTCACCATTTTTTGAGTCATTGACAAGAAGAGATAAATTTAAATCAGATTTCATTATCTTTAAATTTACTAACTCTTCAGCTAGTAAATAACTAGTATCATTTTCTCGAGCATAAAATTGCAAAGTAAAATCCTGTGTTTCAGAAATTTTATCCTTAACTAAAAAGTTAAAACTTAGATCTTGTAATACATCTTCTTGGCCTAAGCCCTCTATATTCCAAGTATGACGCTTCTGAGAGCTAAATGATAAGCTACTTGAAGCTGATTGAATATCGTCATTACTATTATTTTCATTTTTTGGAATTGAAACTTCAATATTATCAGGTAATATAAAAACTAAATCCAAGGAATCAACATAATTCTCAGAATTTACTGTAAAGGATAAGCTAATCTTCTCCTCCTTTGCAACTAAGGCTGTATTTACATAATCTACATTTACAGAAAAGCCTAAATTTTCTACTAAAATGGTAGAACTAATATCTTTTTTAAAATTACTGGAAAAATTTTCAGGCATGTAAGTCATTGATAACTTTATAGTATTAGGTGAGCCAGTTTTCGCTAATATTTTTCCTGTAATAATAATTTCTCCTTTTTCACCAGCAGGCAAATAAGGTATTTCCCAAACAGAGTTTCTTTCTTTACTTATCATTGAGCTAGTTAAAAAAATAAAGTTTTCAGGATAAATTACCTCTAAGTTTAAATTTTTAATACCTACTCTAGAGAGATTGCTATATTCAATTTTGTAATTAAACTCTTCTCCAGTTATAACTGTTTCAGGGGCAATAATAGAAAAATTTAAAACTTCACTATTTGTATTATACTGAAAAAAGTACCAATAAGCCCCTAGAGCTAAAATAGCGAATATTATTAAAAAAAATAGAGTTCTAAATAACCTAGCAAACCATGATTTCTTTTTCTTTTCATTGAGGCGACTTACATCAATTAAATGTCCTTTTCTATCCTTATAAATAGTATTCAAATTTTCCTCAATCTGATCTTCTCTATATTCATGTCTAACATCATCTTCATATTTTTTAATTTCATCCTTACTAGACACCTTTCTTCTAACAAATTCTTTGAATTCACTATTTTCTTTTAACTTATTTGAAATTTTATTTTTCAGTTTTGGTTTTCTATGCATAAATTTAGAATATTATAATATTTGCCAAAGAGCATTAAAATATTTATCAGATTTCAAACTACCAGAATATTGCCAACCCGAATTACTTAAATCTTTTTTGTCTGGATAGTTCCAGAGATTATTCCAGTTATTTTCAGGTAATATTAAGTCAGTCGTAAAATTAGTCTGTAAGTCTCCAGCTTGTTTTTGAATAAGTAATGAATAATTTAAAAGCTTCTTACTTTCACCATTTATCAAGTCTTTTAATTTACTTTGCCAAGTAGGTGGAGCTATAAAGTCATAAAAATTAAAGGGTAACTTATATGTAAAAATAATAGTCTGACTCTCCCCTGGGTCTAACATGGTCCAATTAGCTAAAACAGTTTTACCATCCTCATTATATATTTTAGTTAAACTTAGCGGATCAATTTTAGCTTCTCTTTCATTTTTTAAATTATCAAGCTTTAACCAGCCACTGTCAGGATAGTCAAAATATGAACTATCTGGCTGAGAAAAACCCTCAGCTTTTATAAGCTCACTTCCTTGAGGCACGTAAACTCGCATCCAATTAACATTTCTTACTCCAGTAAAATCTTGCCTCTTTATACCACTATGCTCGCGATTAATAGTAAGTGTATTTATTATACTTCCATCATCTTGCACTTGACTGTAATGACTAACTACTTGACTAATTAAACGATCAGTTTTTTGTCCAGCAATATTAGTATTTATTATTGATAAATAATCACCTTCAGTATCTTTCAGTCTTCCTGCCCAATTATTATCTTCAACTACTTTTTGCAACTTTTCATCTGTAAAATAAAATAAAGCTTGCTTATTTGTAAGTAAAGAATCAAAGGTTTGCAGTAAAGTAAAAATAGTTTGCGAATTTAAGCGCTGTGGCATCTCCTCTAAAATTTTAAACATTAAATCGCCAATAATTTTTTTAGGTTGTAAGTTATGCACTTCTTTTTCTTGACCATTCTCTGTTACTGTCATCGTTTTTTCCTCTACAATAGGTTGTACTAGTTCCCAAAAATTATCCGATCTTATTTCCAAATTATATTCTTCTAAGTATACGGGACCAATTACTTCAAGCAGTTTCTCTAAAACAGTTGGAGTAAACGAAATTACACCATCTACACTGGGACCAGCGCTTTTTTCATAAAACCAAGCAATATTTTGAGCTGATTTCTTCCAGTCGGGAAACCAATTAGAGTCCCAAAAATACCAACGGGGGTTAACTAGCCAAAGAGGTTCTGGCGATTCTATTTTTTCTATTAAACCTGCTTCAGTGTCATAAGTTCCACCCTTAGGAACCTCTAAATTAACAATTTTACCTCTTTTAATATCAACTAGGGCAAAGCTACCCATAAAACCACCACTAGCCCTTAATTCGTTATTATTTTGAAATATAAGTAAATATCGTTTATTTTTATCAACTCCCAGAAAAGGTTGCAGATTTTCAGCTAAAGATGATAGTTCTTTAAGGCCTTCACTTAAAGTAGAACTAGCTAACTGAATATTTTTAAGTTCTAAAACGTAATTTTCTGGTAAGGCTTTATTGTTAATTTCACCTAAAACCTTCTCTAAAGATGAGCTAATTTCTGCGGCTTCTTGAGCATATTTAGAAAATTTCTCTAAATTATCAGTAAATTCTTTCCCGTCTTTATCAGAAAAATCTAAAATTGCCTTAAAAGCCAGACTAATTTTTTCACCTAAACTTGAAGCTAAATTAGCAGCTTCTAGTATTTTATCGCTTTGTGAGGCTAATTTTATTTTAGGATTATTTGAAAATGAAGCTAAAGATAGAAGAACTTTATCAATTTTTTCTAATTCCTTTTGAGCTTGAGAAAAATCATCACCTGCTTGAGAAAAATACTGACTAGCCCGACTTATATCTAAATTCTTAGCACTATCAGAAGCTGACTTTAAATTTACAATAGCATTTTCAGAATTATCCATAATTTTTGCCTCAAGTGAACTTAAATCAATTACATTATAGTAATTTAAGAGGTGAAAAGGAATAAGTAAAAATAGTATTAAAAGTAAAAAATTAACAGATTTTCGCCAAATTGGTTTTTTGTAATTACTAAAATCAGATTTTTCTTCAGCTATTTTTTTATCAGATACTTCAAGATTTTTATATACATTTTTTAATTCATTTTCAGGCCAATTATTTTTTAAATAAACAGTATTCTTTTTATTACTTATTTTTTTCAATAATCTTAATTTTTTAAAACTTTGCTTTTTTTTATCTATAAATAAACTTTTAAATTTCTTAAATATAATAAATTTTTTAAATTTTAAAAATAAATTTAACTGACTAAATTTTTTTTTGCCTAGTAAAATAAGATAGATATCGGCTAGAAATCTTAAATAAGAGAATAATAACCAAAAAATAAAACTAAATAGGCGTAAAGGGACTTGAAGAATTTTTTTTAATCTATTTAAACTACTATTTTTGCTAACTTTAAACTTAAAAAATTCAAGTAAAAATGAATGCTTTGTTTTATTCTTACTTATTTCAACTTTTTTTTCTACTTTACTTAAGTTATTTTCAGCCAAATCTCTCAGATCAACAACAAACTCGCCCCAACGACTACGGTCAAATTTATTATCCTCTCTATCTATAATTTTTTTTTCTTTCTTTTTAAACATTTATAATATTTTCTTATATATATTTAAAGTTTTCTGGGCACATTTTTGCCAATCATATAACTTAACTCTTTCTAAACCCTTTGCTGTTAAATCCTCTCTCAGTTTACTGTCTTCTAAGAAGTATTTTATTCTTTTAATCGCTAACTCCGGTTTACGGGGATCAAAATAATAGGCGGCGGGTCCTAGTATTTCCGGGAGACTGCCTCTGTCTGAACTAACAACTGGACACGACCTAGCCATTGCCTCCAGTGGTGGTAAACCAAAACCTTCGTAATATGAGGGAAAAATATAGGCAAAAGCTTTAGAAAATAGGGTCTCTAGGTGCCTATCTGGTACATAAGACGGAAACATAACCCTAGCATTAAAATTATCTTTATTCAATTTTAATTCCTCCGCTAAAAACTGAATTCTTTTATAAAAATAATCAATTTTCCCTACTAAAACTAAGTACAAATTTGGGTCTTTAGAAAGTTCTTTAAATATACGCAGTAGACCTTCTAGGTTTTTGTGAGGGTAGGCATTACCAACATAAAGCAAGAACTTCATACCTTCTTTAATATTATACCTTTTTAAAATCTCTTTGTCATTTAATTTTGATTTAGCTTCTTTTCTTTTTGGGCTAAAAATACCCTCGTAAATAACGATAATTTTTTCACTTTTAACTTTAAATTCTTGTAATATATCTTGTTTTGTAAAATTAGATACGGTTATAATTTTTTTTGATCGTGAAATCGCTAAACTAATTACTAACCTGTAAGCTAAATATTTTAAACGATACAATTTTGAATTAAGTTGAGTATTTTTTTTACCAGGAAATCTAATTAAAATTAAATCGTGAATTGTTACTACATATTTAGTGAAAAGTAAGATAGGTACATTAAAATGTGTAAAATGAATTAAATCTAAACCTTCCTTAATAATTTGCCAAGGAAAAATTATTTGCTCTTTAAGTGAATACCAGCGAGCTTTAACTAAAATCTTCTTATGTTTTGAGCTACAAATTTTGAAATTATCAAAATTATCGGGTGATAAAAAAATTACATAATAATTATCTTTATCTAAATCCAATATTCTATCAACTAACTCTTGAGTATATCGACCTAGTCCCTTGCCAACTGGTCCATAAAAACGAGCATCTATACCAATTTTTATATTTTTTTTATTACTTTTTTTCATTTAATATTTTTAACAGATTTAAATCAGAAGAGTGGCTAATAGTGTCAAAATAGCAAAAATAAGAACAAAATATCCAAAATTAATTTTTTTAGCTAAAATTAATAAACTCTTTATAGTCAGTAAACCGAAAATAAAAGAAGCACTTAAAGCAAGTAAAGATTCTATATTAAAACTTATCGCCTTATAATTTAAAATAATGTTTCCTCCTAAAACTATTGGTAAGCTCATTAAAAAACTTAAGTGTAAAGCAGTTTGTTTATTAAATTTTAACATTAAGAGACTTGAAACTGTTAAGCCCGAGCGAGACAAACCAGGTAAAGCTGCGAAAGACTGAACAATTCCTAAAATAATACCATCTTTAACTTTTATTTTCTCAGCCTCTCTCTTACCGCCTTGACCACCTCTTAGCTGTAAAAAAGCGGTAATAAAAAGCAATAATGCTACAACTAAGGTTAGATATTTAGCACCACTTTCTATACTAAAATTTAATTTTTCCAAAGATTGAAGTAAAACGATACCAATTATACCTGAAATAAAAGTGCTGATAATTAAGAATTTAAGGCTTAATTGAGTTGATTTAGAAGCCTTATTAAAATTAAAAATTGCAACTAGTAATTTTTTTACTTGCGGCCAAAAATATATTAGAGCCGCAAAAAAAGTTCCTAAATGCAAAAATAAAACATATGAAACTAGGTCTTCTAAGGTCTCACCACTACCAGAGAAAAAATTGGTTTTAACAATAAATATTAAACCTTCAGAGCTAACCGGCAACCATTCAAAAATTCCCTGTAATGCTCCTAAAATTAATGCCTCTATCATAAATTTAAGCAAAAGGTAAATTAGAAGGAGGTGTGCCCGTCTTTTTTGCCTCTAATTCCTCGTCGTTGTTATCTAAATTATTTATTTGATTATTTTTTGAAAAAATATCATTTTCTTCCTTAGCTTCATTATCACTATCATACCCACCCATATCCATATCTGAAGAATTTGAATTGATATTTTGCCCCTCTTTTTCTTCTAAATTTTGGAAATTATCATCTAAAAAATTATTCTCCTTATCTTCCTCGCTCATTACTGACAAGGGCAAGCTTGAAGGAGCTTCAGCTTTCCTGCCAGGTGCTTTTTGCAGAAGAGGAGACTGAACTGAGGCCTCAACTGGAAAATGCCATAGAGTTGCCAATTCTTCAATATTTAAAATACCCGGATTTCTACCTTCACTAGCTGACCTATTAATATAATTATTAATGATTCTGTTCTTCTTAGTTATTATTCTTTTAGTCTGATTAAAATATTCTGCTTTAGTCATAGTAAAATTAACATCAGGTTTAAGATTATTTAAGTCTAAATCTACAAACTGCTTCATATAACCAATAAAACCATTAGCCACCTTAGAAGTATTAGCCGACTCTTTTCTGTAAACATACACTGCTCTAATTTTAGTTTCAAAAGCTAATTTAGAAGTTTTATGATTAATTCCTTCAATTTGTTTTTTTTGTTTAGGTGTTAAGTCCATCATTGACAAAGAGGTATCTTCTTCTCTTTTATCTTTATCTTCTACATCTTTCCAAATACTAAAAAATATCTCACTTAAATCTCCTAACCATTCTATTAAACGTGTATCCAAGCCCTTTTTATGAGCTGATTTTTTAAGCAAAAGCTTATCAACTAGTAAATCGCCTTTAATCATCCATTCAAAACCAATTGGTACTAAAATTATCTGATGCCAAAGCTGTTCTCCAGGACCAAGTGAACTACATAAATCCATTAAACTAGCCATGGGATCTTTAAATTGAGATTCTGCTGGACCTAGTGAATGTTCAAAATCGGGATAAGTTTTAATCGGCAACATATCGTTGTTGGCGTGTATAAACTCACTACCCCAAATATCATATTCATCATTAGGATATTTAACGGGTATATCGCTAGTGTAATCATCTATTTGACTAATTTCAGCATCTGAATACTGAGAATAAATAGCCGACTCAACTAAATCTCTAAATCTCTCAGGAGTTCTGATAACAAACTGAGTATAGCCCTCAATACTAACAATTTCTAAACTAATACTTAATTGAAATTTACCTTCAAACCATTTATCAAAAAAGTTTATAGAACCTTGAGCGCCAGAAAAATAGGTAAAAACATTTTCTACAGCCTTAGGTGTTTGTTCATTTCCCCTAGGAATGTCAACGGCTAAAAAAATATATTTAATTTTACCGGCATAAATATTTTGTTTTTTAAATAGCCAAATAATTGATACACCATATAAAAATAGAGCCACTAATATCATCCATCCAAAATACAAAAAAAACTTCCAAAGCATTTCTTCAGGTTCTAAAGCTAAAAAATCTTGTATGGGAATTAAGTTTAAATTTATTTCCATATGAATATAATATTAATTACATTTTAGCACATTTTTTATATAAAATAAAATCCCTTATTCAGAGATTTTAAAGGCTAAATTTAAAAAATATTTTATTACTGCTCCCGCCAGGTTTTCAAACCATATAGGCCTCTGCCAACTAATTCATAGCGATCATCCAAGATTAATTCATTGTGAACTGTAGCCGCATTAGCTTTCTTGTGGTCAAAAGCAACTTCATTAATTTTCTCAGCAATTTCAGTAAAATGTAATGGTCTTTTATTATGCTTTAAAACTAAATAAATTTTATCATTAACAGTTTTAGGTTTAATTTCTTTCCACTCTATCAGACCCCATTCTCCAAATTTATTTCTATCTAAATATTTAATAGTCTCTAAAAATGAATAAAGCGCTTTATCATCATTAATTATCTTTGCTTCTTCGGGAAAAATATTATTTTTAAATACTGAAAATAAATCACTTTGACTAACATTATTAATTGTTAACTCATGTTTTTTGTAATTTTCTAAATTTTTTAAAATACTTAAGAGCTCACTTACCTTAACAGTTTGAGAAATATTTTTAAGTTTATTTACAATTTCAGCTACTAAATCCTCAAAGTGATTTGTTTTCATATTTTTTAACCTATATGAAGCCAAAAAATTATCTGAAGTAGAAGTCTTAGAGACATCATTATTTAAAAGCTTAGCAATTAAAAAATCAAAATGGCTTTTGTATAAATTCTGTGTCTGAACCTTATCTAAATCTTTTTGACCAGCCTCTTTCAAGGACATAACTAAAATATCTAAAAGATATTCTTGTTTCATTAAGCCACCATGTTCTTGTAAAAGATCGGTAGTAGCTTGACGAATATCCTTAAGGTATTCTTCTAAACCGCTCAATTTTCTTAATTTAGTTAAGCTAGCTGTTTCAATTTGACGCACCCTCTCTCTGGTTAGCTGATGAGACTTACCAATACTATCTAAAGTTTCTTTTTTATCCCCTGACAAACCATAACGTCTAGTTAAAACATCTTGCTCTCTGTCTTTTAACTGTAAAAAAAGTTTTTTTACCGCCTTTAAGGCATCGAGACGATCTAACTCCGCCTGCTTCTTTTCTCTAATAATTTGTTCTAAAATTTTTGACATATATATATTATTATTTATTGACTATATTACTATATCACATTTGATTTAATTAGTCAAGCAATTTTACTTATAAAAAAATAATATAATTGAACTTAAACAATTTATTTTTATATTAAATAATAATCTATTTTAATTTATTGATAATATCTTGCAAGACATCATCATCAAAAAAAGTTATTACTACTTCCCCGCCAACTTTTTTTCTTCTTATTTTTACTTGGGAGTTAAAAAATTTACGTAAATTGTCTTCTTTTTCTCTATCTTTATAGTCATACTTAGAAGTTTTTTTACCCTGTGATCTTTTATACTCGTTATTTATATCATAAGTCGCTTTAACTGAAAGGCCATGTTGAAGAATTTTTTTAAACAAATTTAGTTGATCCTTTTCATCCTTTAAACTAAGAATTTCTTTGGCATGAGCTTCACTAATTTTTTTATTACTCAAAGCTCGTTTAATTTCTGGTGGAAGAGCTAATAATCTCAAAGCATTAGTTACGCTAGGACGAGATTTTCCAACTTTCTTTGCTACTTTGTCTTGAGTTAAAGCAAACTCATCAATCAATTTCTGATAAGCAATTGCGGTTTCTAAAGGATTAAGGTTTTCTCTTTGTAAATTTTCTATCAGGGCTAATTCTAATTTTTCTTGCTTATCAACACTTCTAATAATAGCTGGGACTGTCTTTAAAGAAGCAATTTTAGCTGCTCTAAGCCTTCTCTCACCAGCAATTAATTCAAACCTATCACCATTTCTAATAACAACAAGTGGTTGTAAGATGCCATGCTCTAAAATAGAGTTTACCAGCTCTCGCAATGGCTCATCGGCAAAATTTTGTCTAGGCTGATCGATATTAGCTAATATCAAACTTGGATCTAAATTAAATATTCTATCCGAAATAGAAGTATCACTAATAGAATTTTCTAATTCCTTTTCCTTCTGAGGATTAATATTTTTTTTATTATTCACTCCACTATTATTAGAAGATATAAGAGAACTAAGTCCTCTACCTAAACCAGTTGTAACCATATATTTAAATAGTTAATATTTCTTTAGCTAAATTATCATATGCTTTACCACCTCTAGAATTAGGATCATAGTGCAATATTGAACGACCATAACTCGGTGCCTCAGCTAAACGCACACTCCTAGGAATAACTGAACGAAAAATTCTATTAGGAAAATATTGATAAAGCTCAGACATTATCTGAGAAGATAATTTATTACGTTTGTCATACATAGTAATTAAAGCTCCCATTATACCTAAGTTAGGATTTAAATGATTTTGCACTAAAGAAATAGTTTCTAAAAGTTGACTTAAACCTTCTAAAGCATAGTATTCACTTTGTATAGGAATAATAACTTCATCAGAGGCTGTTAAACTATTAACTGTAAGTAGGCCTAAAGAAGGTGGACCATCAATAATTATATAATCATAATCATCTCTTATTTCATTTAAAATATTAGCCAGACGATACTCTCTGTGTTCTAAATTAACTAGCTCAATAGTGGCACCTGCTAAGGAAATAGTAGCAGGAGCTATTTGATATTTGTCTTGAACGGTTTTTTTTATAACCTCAAAAATAGGTTTTAATCCTATTAATGACTCGTAAATTCCTTTATCTAATTTTTGGTGTTCAATACCAAGTCCAGAAGTAGCATTAGCCTGAGGGTCAATATCAACTAAGAGTACTTTTTTTCCTAAATGAGCTAAATAAGCTCCTAAATTAACAGACGTAGTTGTTTTACCTA
Source organism: uncultured Gammaproteobacteria bacterium (assembly GCA_964390115.1). Taxonomy (GTDB): domain Bacteria; phylum Patescibacteriota; class Patescibacteriia; order Patescibacteriales; family UBA12465; genus JAIPJA01. The sequence continues at coordinate 209 of CAYMGT010000021.1, read as the reverse complement.
CTCCTCCCTTTTGATTGACTATTGAAATAATTTTACCCATATTTTCTTATTTACTTTTATTATAACCTAAATTAATATCTTTGACAATTATGCTACTTTTGATTATAATTCTAGCATGCTTAACAAGCCGATGTGGTGAAATTGGTAAACACGCACGACTCAAAATCGTGTGCCTTCGGGTTTGTGGGTTCAAGTCCCACCATCGGCAC
>CAYMGT010000020.1:0-15043 GCA_964390115.1 uncultured Gammaproteobacteria bacterium | reverse complement strand
TTAACAATTTCATTATACCTTATTTTTTTAAAACCCTATATTGCGTATGACCCATTTTTTCTATTACAGGAAGTTCGATTTTAGATGTTGGAGAATATTCTACTTTAGAATCTTTTTTATTAATCAAAAGAATATATCCCGATGTTATAACTATCATAACGATTATAATAATCAGTATTGATTTAAAATACTTCATAGATATTTATAGTATTAAATGATTAAATTTATAAGATAAATTTTAGAAAATTCTATTATATTGATAATAGCATAAATTAGCTTTATTATCTTTTTATATATTTTTTGTTATGATATAGTTAATATATAATTATTTAATTTATTTATATGATAAAAATACTAGTTAGCGGGGCTTTGGGTCAAATAGGATCTGAGTTGATCCCACGCTTAAGAGAGAAATATGGTAATAGTAACGTTTTAGCTGTTGGTCATCATAAAGAGCCAAGTAAAGAGTTTAGAGAGGCTGGTCCTTTTGAGATGGTTGATATGAGAGACAAGGAACAGTTAAGATTATTAATTGAAAAATATAAAATTGATACAATTTATCATTTAGTTGGAGTTCTTTCGGCTGTGGGTGAGAATAAACCAGATTTAGCCTGGGATGTTAATGTGAACAGTTTAAAGAATGTTTTAGATTTAGCAGTTGAATATAAAGTAAAAAAAGTATTTTGGCCTAGTTCTATAGCAGCTTTTGGCGCAACTACCCCTTTATACAAAACTCCACAAAAAACTATTTTAGAACCTACAACAATGTATGGAGTTACTAAGGTAGCGGGAGAATTATTATGTCAATATTATTTCTATAAACATGGTTTAGATGTAAGAAGTTTAAGATATCCAGGAATTATTTCCTGGAAAACTTTACCTGGAGGAGGTACGACTGATTATGCTGTGGCTATTTATTTTGAAGCATTAAAGAATGCTAAATACGATTGTTTTGTTAGCGAGGATACCGTACTTCCTATGATGTATATGGATGATGCTGTTAGGGCAACTATTGAATTAATGGAAGCTGATAAAGAAAAAATTAAAGTTAGAACTGCTTATAACTTAACAGCTGTTAGTTTTTCTGTTAAAGAATTAGCTAGTAGTGTAAGTAAGTATGTAAATAATTTTACTTGCTCTTATAATCCAGATAATAGACAGGCTATAGCTAATTCTTGGCCAAAAACTATTGACGATAGTCAAGCCCAAGGTGACTGGGGTTGGAAAGCAAATTATGATTTAGATAAAATCTCTCAAGAAATGATTAAACAAATTAAAAATTTATCAAGTTAATTTTTAAATAGTTTAACAAAAATATTGTGTTAATAGTTTATTAATAATAATTATAAATTTTTTGTATAGAATTATTTTGTGTTTAGTTTTTGTTAATAGTAAATATGAAAATAAATCAACAAATAAAAAAGTTTTATTTAGCTTCTTTTCTAAAAAATCAAATTTATTTTGTTCCGATTATTGTTTTATTTTTTCAAGACCTTGGGTTGACTTATGCGGAAATCTTTTGGATTTTTACTATAGGTTCAGCCTTTTCTTTTATTATAGAAATTCCTACAGGTATTATTTCGGATCTTTATGGAGCCAGAAGAAGTATAATTTTTTCTAAATTTATAATTTTTGTAAGTTTTATATTTTTTGGTTTTTCTTTTAATTTCGTAAGCATTCTATTGGCTAATTTAATTTATGAACTTGGGAAAAGTTTTCGCTCGGGTACGGAAACGGCTTTCATTTATAATTATTTAGAAGCTACTCCAGGGTCTCCGACTTATACCAAGGTTAAGGTTAATCAAAAATTTTACGCTCGATTGTCTGAGAGTTTAGGTGCTTTACTGGGTGGTTTTTTAGCTTATAAGCTAGGATTTTCTTGGGTATTTTTTATAGCATCTATACCTGCCTTTATTAATTTTGTTCAAACTTTAAGTTGGGTTAAAATAGAGAATGACAAGAAAAGTAATAGCTTAGGTTGGAAATATAATTTTATTTTTTTAAAAGAAACTTTTAAAGATTTGAAATCCAATAAATTAGTTATTAAAGTAATAATAAATATTAGTTTTTTCGCTGGAGCTTTAGCTGCTTTAGATAAATTTGTTCAACCTTATATGAAAAGCGTTGGCATTGAATTGCAATATTTTGGTTTAATATATTCCGCTTTCTTAATACTAGCGGCTATTTTGGTTAAATTTACTACTAAGTTAGAAGAAAAAATTGGAGCAAAAAAAATTATGAATTACTCTAGTTTTTTAGCAGCTCTACCTCTCTTAGTTTTGGGCTTAGGTTTTTCATCTCAGTGGGCGGTGGTTCTATTTTTCTTAGTTTTAATGATTGATAATATTCGCTCACCAATTGCTAATACCTTATTTCATCAAAGTTTAAGCTCAAAGAATAGGGCTACCATGGGTTCTATTTTAGAGCTTTTCAAGTCTTTAAATAAACTATGGCTTTTGCCTTTAATTGGTTATATGGCCGATCTTTATTCACTGAGTTTAGCAATTTTAGCAATTTTTATTTTGATTATGGTAAACGCAGTAATATTTTTTATACCCATAAGTAAAATTTTAAAAGTAAAACCTGTAAATCATTAGTAAAAATGATAAAAAATTCCGAGACTTGGTTTAGTTAGTTAATTTTTTATTAAATTTATCATATTATGCTATACTTAGACTATAATTTATATATAATAAGATAAGTTGCTGGCTTAACCTTAGTTTAATTTTTATGAAAAAAAGAAACAAAATAATTTGGTTAGTAGTTTTGTTTATATTGATTTTAGCTACTATAGGATACTTTCTTTTGCCTAAGAGTGAAAATTTAGTATATAGCTCTATTATTGTTGAGAAAGGCCCTTTAACGCAGACCGTCAGTGAGGTAGGGGCGATTAAGTCAATTAAAGGAGTTGACCTTAATTTTAATAAATCAGGAAAGTTGTCTAGAATATTAGTAAAGACCGGGGATGAGGTTAGAGCTGATCAAGTTCTAGCTGAGCTGGACTCAAGTAGTTTAGCTATTTCACAAACTGAAGCTAGGTCTTCTATGAGTATAGCTTCAGCTAATTTAAATAAACTGCTTTCAGGAGCTTCTGCTTCTGAGGTGGCTGTAGTTGAAGCTAGAGTAAATCAGGCTGAGAGTGCTTATTTGTCAGCTATAAAGAATTTAGAAACTCTACAAAAAAGTAATAAGGAAAATATTAGTCAAGCGGAAATTAAATTATACGATTTAAATGATGTTTCAAACTCTACTGTAACCAGTTTTGAACAAGCCCTTAAAACAGCTGAGCTTAATGTAACTAATACTAAAAGCACATATCAACAAACTATTAATAATTATAGAGATCAAGCTTTAAATATTATTAATTATCAATTATCGCTCTCTGGTTTAGCTTTAGATTCTGTCTTATCAATTTTAGATGATAAGACAGCTGAGCCGTATTTAAGTGCACAAAATTCCAGTTATCTTATAAATACTAAAAGCCTATACAAAACAAGTCGAGAGCTTTTAACTTCAGTTGAAGAAGATTATCAGGTGGCCCGGTTCACGCTTAGTCAATCAAGTTTATCTACCTCTTTAGCTTCTAGTTTAAGCCTGTTGAATATGATTTTTTCTACTTTAAATAGCACCTATAATATTCTTGATAATTCAGTTACTTCTTCAAATTTTTCTCAACAAGCTTTAGATAATTATATTTCTATGATTATTAATCAAAGAAATACTATTAACTCTGGGATAAGTTCGGTAGAGAATTCTCTACAAAATTTGAATAGTGCCTATTTATCATATCAAACAAATGTTAGCAGTGCCGAGAATTCTCTGGCACAAGCCAGGGTAAATTTATCAGAAGCAATATCAAGTGCAGGAAATAATTTAAGTTTAGTAAAGTTAAATAGTGAGAAAAGTGAGACAAGCGCTATTAGTCAAGTGGAGTCTAGTCAAGAGGCATGGTTGGTAGCTAAAAGTGAGTTAAAGAGATTGCAATCACCGGCTAGGTCTGAAGATGTTCAATTAGCTAGAGCTCAACTTAGTCAAGCTCAATCATCACTTGATTTAATTAGCAAGCAAATAGAAGATAATATAATTAAAGCACCAATAAGTGGGCAAGTTTCTGAAGTTAATTATGAAGTAGGTGAGCAAGTATCACCTAATAAAGCAGTTTTTAACCTTTTAACTGCTAATGATTTTGAAATTGAAGTTGATATTTCTGAGGCTGATATTAACAAAATTAAAGTGACTAACAAAGTGGAGATAAGTTTTGATGCTTTTTCATCTGATGAAAAATTTAGTGGTGCAGTAGCTTCAATTTCTCCAGCTGAGACAGTGATATCTGAGGTTATTTACTATCAAGTAAAAATACAACTACTTGATTCAAATAGTCCTTATTTCAAACAAATAAAACCAGGAATGACAGCTAATGCTGATATTGTAACCGCTGAGTTAAGTGATGTTATAGCTATCCCATCACGTTCTATAATAGACAGAAATGGTGAAGGTAAGTTTGTAAAAATAATGGAAAATGGGGAAGTTAAAGAATTGAGAGTGGAAACAGGTCTACGTGGTGATGATGGTTTAATAGAAGTTAAAACTGGCTTAGAAGCTGACATAGAACTTATTACTTATATAGAAAGTCAATAATTAATATGGATAAACCCTTAATAGATATAAGTCAAATATCTAAAGAATTTAAGAGTGGTGAACTTATAACTAAAGTTCTACACGAATTGTCTTTTAATATTAAAAAAGGTGAATTTGTCTCAATCATGGGCCCGTCGGGTTCAGGTAAGTCTACCTTAATGCATATATTAGGTCTTTTAGATAGGCCAAGTTTTGGATCATATAAGTTTGCCGGTGAAGAAGTATCTAAGATGAGTGATGACAAACTAGCTAAATTTAGAAATAAGAAAATTGGTTTTGTTTTTCAATCTTTTAATTTATTATCTAAAGTTAGTGTTTTGGAAAATGTTAAATTACCTTTGACTTATTCAGATAATCGTAAAAAAATGAATGAAAGAGCGGAAAAGGTATTAAAGAGCGTTGGCTTGGGTCATCGTTTAAACTACTTTACTAATCAAATTTCTGGCGGAGAAAAACAGAGAGTGGCAATAGCTAGGGCACTTGTTAATGAGCCGGAAGTAATTTTTGCCGATGAACCTACGGGAAATTTAGATTCAAAATCAGGAATACAGGTTATGGAAATTTTACAAACTCTCAATAATCAGGGTAATACTATAATTTTAGTAACTCACGAGACTTTTACGGCTGAACATGCTAAGAGAATTATACAACTTAAAGATGGATTAATTGTAGAAGATAAGAAAGTAGCTAAACAGAGGATAGCTAAACCTGGAGTTTCGTTGAAATAAAATAAGTTAATTTTATGGAATTTTTTGCTATAAAAAACTCATTACAGTCCCTTCTAGTCAATAAAACTAGAAGTTTTTTAACAGTCCTTGGTATAATTATTGGTGTCTGTGCTGTGATAATTATTATGTCTATTGGAGCAGGTGCACAGGATATAATTTTAAGTCAGGTAAAAACTTTAGGTTCTGATATTATTAGTGTACTACCAGGAGGACGACAAGATGAAAACTCTCCACCGGCATCAGTTATGGGAATTTCTATAACCACTTTAAACTTAGAGGATTTAGAGGCTTTAAGAAATAAAATTAATGTACCTGATTTAGGAGTGGCTTATGGTCTTTTACGTTCTAATGGAACTTTGAGTTGGGAAAATTTTACTTATGACGCCACAATTAGTGGAGTTAGCTCTGATTATCAAGCAGTGGAGGGTGGGGAGCTTAGTAGTGGTAGATTTTTTTCAATTTCTGAAGGTAAGTCCAGTGCTAAGGTAGTAGTTTTAGGTAGTACAGTAAAAAAAGAGATTTTCGGTGATAGTGATGCAATTGGTAAGAGGTTACGTATAAAAAAACACAATTTTGAAATTATTGGTGTAATGAAGGAGAGGGGAACTGTAGGTTTTCAAGATTATGATGATCAAGTTTTTGTGCCTGTGAAATCTTTACAATCTTTTATCGTGGGAGCTAAACACTTAAGTCTGATCAGAGCTAAAGCTATAGATAGTAAATACTTAGACAGAGCTGTTTTGGATATTGAGGCTACTTTAAGAGAAAAGCATGATATTTATGATAATGATGGGAAAAATGATGACTTTACAGTTGGTAGCGCTAAAGAAGCCTTATCAGCCTTCACATCTATAACTGACGCTTTTACTTATTTTTTAATTGCCATGGCTTCATTATCTCTTTTAGTTGGTGGAGTCGGTATTATGAATATTTTACTTGTTAGCGTGAAAGAAAGAACTAGAGAGATTGGTCTAAGGAAAGCAATTGGGGCTTCCAAACCTGACATTGTTAAACAATTTTTAACAGAATCACTTTTTTTAACTTTAATAGGCGGACTTGTAGGTGTGGTATTAGGTGTAATCTTTTCTTGGATAATTGCTCAGGTAATAATATATTTAGACTTTGATTGGAATTATATAATTAGCTGGCAGTCAATAACTTTAGCACTTTCCGTTTCAACTTTAATTGGTTTGGTTTTTGGACTGTATCCGGCAATTAAAGCTTCTAAATTAGACCCCATTGAAGCACTACGTTACGAATAATAAGTTAAATAGTATTTATGTTAATAAAGGATACAGTAAAATTAGCTTGGCAGTCTATTTTAGGTAATAAGTTAAGAACGTTTTTAACTGTCTTAGGGATTGTTATTGGGATTACGGCGGTTATAGTAGTTTTTTCTGCAGGTGAGGGAATTAGAGGTTTAATATTAAATCAAATAGAATCTTTTGGTAGTGACTTTATTCAAACTGAAACTAAGGTGCCTAGTAATAAAAAGGGAGCTAAGGCTGAAACTGATAGTGTTTTTGCTCAAGCCTATGGCTCTCAAGTGACCACTTTAACCCTAGATGATTTTGAAGATATTTTAAAATTATCTAATACTAGTTCGGGTTATGCTGCTATTATTAGTCAAAAGAGAGCTAGTTATTTAAATGAATCTAAAAAAACAGTACTTTATGGAGTAAGTGCTGAGTATATAAATATTGATAAAAGTGAAATAGACTATGGACGATTTTTTGATGACGTAGAAGACAAATCATTATCTCAAGTGGTGGTTTTGGGTGCTAAAGTAAAAGATGATTTATTTGCTGACTCTAATCCTTTAGGAAAGTTTATAACCTTAGATAAAAAAAAGTTTAAGGTCATCGGTGTTTTAAAGGAAAGAGGTAAGGTTATGACTTTAGATTTTGATTCCTATATTTATATTCCTTTGAGAACTCTACAAAAGAAAATGATGGGCATAGATTATGTACAAATGTTTCTTCATAAATTAAAAGATACTGATATAACTAAACAAACCGCTGACGAAGCCAGGCAAATACTTCGTGAAAACCACGAAATTTCTGATGAATCTAAAGATGATTTTAGAGTAACTACTATGGATGAAATGATGGATATGCTGAATACAATTACTTCAATTATAACCCTAATGCTTATAGCAATTGTAGTTATTTCTTTAATTGTTGGTGGAGTAGGTATACTCAATGTAATGTATGTAATAGTAGCAGAGAGAACTGCGGAAATAGGTCTACGAAAAGCTGTTGGAGCAAAATTTATTGATATTATGTGGCAGTTTTTACTTGAATCGCTTGTTATCTCTAGTCTGGGTGCTGTTATTGGAATAATTGTTGGTATTATTATATCTTGGATTTTAGCTTTAATTTTGAATCAGATTGGACTAGATTGGAATTTCGTAATTACCTTTAAATCATTATTAGTTTCAATTATATTTGCTCTTGTTTTTGGAGTTTTCTTTGGAGTTTATCCTGCCAGAAAAGCAGCTAAATTAGACCCAATTGAGGCATTGAGAAAGTAATTTATTTTTAATACTATATCAAATTAGAATAATTTATAAAGATTTATTAGCGAACCTAAGGAATAAATAGTTATAGCGTTAATTATTGCAGTACCTATAAATACTCCTAGTAAGCATTTCCATAAAGGAATTTTTAGACTGGCACTAGTATAGACGATTAAATCAGTGGGGAAGAAAGAGAAAAAGCTCCAAGCACTTATTACAGCTATTTCTTTTTTTTGTAAAGTATCTTTTATTTGGTTTATAGGTTTTTCAAATTTTTTAAGATAAATATCAAAATCCAAATATCTCGATGCTTTATAGATTAAAAAAGTTGAAACTAATATAGCTAGTGTATTAGCTAAAAAAGCTGTTAAAGGATCAAAAATTGCTAAACTGCTAATAGTTATAATTAATGGAGGAATAAGTAAAAAGCCTCTAATAAATAGAAATAGGCAGAAGATTATTAAAGCCTTTAAATAATAGCTATCAATAAAGATCATTATAGCTTTGGGGCTAAAAAATTTAGGAAAAAAAGTATAAGTTAAAAAAGCTAACAAAATTAATGATAGCCAAATCCAAAAGATAATCTTTTTATTCGTTTTAATGATTTTTTTCATGTGATATAATTACATAGATTAACAATAATTATATTTTAGCTTAATTTTTGCTTTTAAGGAAATATATATTTATCTATTATTTATTATGATTAAATTAATTATTACAGACATAGGTGGCGTGCTTGTTAAAACTGATAGAGCCATTATTCAATGTATTGAAAAGGTATTTCAAGAAAACAATATTCCATTAGGCTCGAGAGATAAATTACTCTCTGCTTTTGGTGTGAGTATTTTTGATTACGTAAAAAATTATCTTCCAGAAGGCTACAAGGATAAAGCAAGTTATTGTTATGAAGAATTTAAAAAAATTTATCCTTCAAAGGCAACTCATTTAATGAAAGTTTTTCCACAAACCAATGAGACATTGCGATATATAAAAAATAAACACATCATAATTTGTGTTCTGAGTTGCATGATTAAACAAGAAGTTCAAGTAAATCTTTCATTGTTAGATTTTAAAGATTTTGAAATAGTTTTTTCTCTTGGAGATTATGCACACAAAAGACCTCTGCCTAATGGATTAAATATGATTATGAAAAAATTAAATGTTTTGCCTAGTGAAACTATTTACATAGGTGATACTGTAAATGACATAAAGATGGCAAAAAACGCAGGAGTTATCTCTATTGCAGTTAAAACTGGAGCTCAAGAAAATAATAAATTAGAACAAGCACGTCCCGACTATTTATTAAAAAATTTCTCGAAAATAAAAGAAATATTAAATTAATTTTAAGTAGTATTTTAATACTTCCTATAAAGGAGTTAAAAGGAGTTAATAAGTAGGAATCTTAATGTGTTATATGTAAGATCCTGGGGAGTGGTCTTATTAATTTGAAAAAGTCAAAAAAAATTGATTTGCGACACAACAGTATTAGAAATGAGAATTTGGATGCATTAAACTTTAATGTTGAAAATAACTTGTAACCCTGCAACTTCCATTTTTATAAAAGTATAATACATAATACGTTTGAGCAGAAATAATAATCTCTAGTTAATTAGAATAATCTTTACTTTTAAGTGATTATATACTACTATAAACATAAAGGAAGGGCGAATGATTGCTTTATTTTTATTTAAATAAAGAGGAAAGTCCGGACTCCGAATTGCTTTTAGCAAGGAAAATGGCAGTGGGTAACGCCCACCAGAAGTAATTCTAGGGAAAGTGCCGCAGAGACTATACTAGCTCTCAATAAAGATAGCGAAAGGTGAAAAGTGAATTGGTGTTTTTTTAAGCTACAATTCTCTCTTTCTGGTGACAGAAAGTTGTGGTAAACCCTGCTTGGAGAAAGAGCAAATCCCTTAGGGGAAAAAAGTGGCTCGCCCGAGTTATTTGGTAACAAATAACCTAGATAGATAATCATTTAAGACAGAATCCGGCTTATAGCCCTTCCTTTACTTTATATTTTATAACTTTAAATATTTAAATTTTTTTTTATGAAAAGAGCTGATTTATTTTTTACATCTTTACTTTTACCAATAGATTTCTTAATGCTTATTGTTGCCGGTATTAGTTCATATTATCTCCGTTTTGCTGAATTTACAACTGATATTAGACCAATAATGTTTGACCTTGCTTTTGGATATTACTTCAAAATTCTTATTATTATCGCTTTGCTTTGGTTAATTGTTTTCGTGCTATCAGGCTTATATGTGGTAAAGAGCAATAAAAAACTGGGTCAGGAATTGCATCGAGTGTTTATTGGTTGTTCAATGGGCTTAGTGCTTATAGTTATTTTAATATTTTTTAGACGTGAACTATTTAATTCTCGCTTTATTGTTTTAGCTTTTTGGCTATTTTCAATATTATATATTAGTTTGGGAAGAGTATTTGTTAGTTGGTTAAAGAAACGTTCATATAAATTTGGTTGGGGTGTGAAAAAAGTTATAATCATTGGAGCTGGAAAAACTGCTGATAATTTAATTAGTGAATTTTCTAGTAAAAAGACCTCTGGCTTTAAAGTGGTTAAAAGGATTAAAGAAATAGACACTAATATTTGGTCTGAATTATTAGAATTTATCAAAAACAATGAGGTTGATGAGATTATACAAGCTGACCCTAACTTATTAAAAGTAGATATTTTAAAACTATATGACTTTGCTTCAGAGAATCATTTAACCTTTAAATACGCTGCTGATATGTTAGGGATAAAAGTTTTAAAAACAGAAGTTAGTGAGATAGCTGGTATTCCTGTGGCTGAGGTTAAGCGTACTACTTTAGATGGTTGGGGAAGAATTGCTAAAAGAGTTTTTGATATTTTAGTTTCTTCACTTATTATTATTATAATATCACCTTTGCTTTTATTAATAGTAATTCTAATTAAACTAGATTCTAAGGGACCAATATTCTTTGCCAAAAAAGATGATGGCTCACCTGTCTACAGGGTTGGTGAGGGTGGAAAGTTATTTAAATACTTTAAGTTTAGATCAATGATACCTGCCTCTGATTCTATGAGATATGCTGAATTAGCAGATAAAAATGTCAGAGCTGATGGACCGATGGTAAAAATTAAAGATGACCCCAGGATCACTAGAGTGGGAAAATTTATTCGTCGTTGGTCTTTTGATGAATTACCTGAATTATTCTTAGTTTTTTTTGGAAAAATGAGTTTAGTCGGACCTAGACCACATTTACCTGAAGAAGTAGCTAAATATGAACATCATCATAGAAAAACTTTAACAATTAAACCAGGTATAACTGGCTTAGCGCAAATCTCCGGTCGTAGTGATTTACTTTTTGAAGAAGAGGTAAAGTTAGATGTTTATTATATTGAAAACTGGTCTTTACTTTTGGATTTAAATATATTATTTAAAACTCCCTTAGCAGTGATTAAAAAAAGGGAAGTAATTTAGTTTTATGAAGACAGCTTTAATTCATGATCATTTAGCCCAAGATGGTGGGGCAGAAAAAGTTCTACAAACTTTTTTAGAAATGTTTTCCGATCCAACTATTTATACTTTATTGTATGACAAGAAAAACATTTTAAAAAATTATAGCACTTATGATATTCAAGCTTCAATTATTCAAAGACTACCAGGTGGAGTTAGTCACTATAAGTGGTATTTACCTTTAATGCCCATGGCGGTAGAATTTTTTGATTTAAGAAATTATGATTTAGTTATCTCTGATACTAGTTCTTTTGCCAAAGGCGTTATTACTCAACCTGATACTATGCATATTTGCTATTGTCATACTCCTACTCGTTATCTGTGGTCTGATATGCATCAATATTTGAATGAATTAAAATATAATAAGTATATAAAGAAAGTTATTTCTTTAATTTTAACTTGGCTTAGGGTGTGGGATAGAAACGCTGCAGACAGAGTTGATTATTTTATTGCTAATTCACAGACTGTTAAAATTAGAATTAAAAAATATTATAGACGAGATAGTGTAGTTATTTACCCGCCCGTAGATACGGATAAGTTTAAAATATCAAACAGAGAAAAAGACTATTTTTTAGCTGGTTGTAGGTTAGCTCCTTACAAGAGAGTTGATTTAGTTATAGAAGCTTTTAAAAAATTAGGAGCAGATTACAAATTAAAAATTTTTGGTGATGGTATTGATAAAAAAAGATTAGAAAAAATTGCCAAAGGATGTAGTAATATTGAATTTTTAGGTAGGGTAAGTGATAGTGAAAAAGCAGAGTTATATAGTCAAGCAAAGGCATATATCAATCCACAAGAAGAAGATTTTGGCATTACTGTAGTTGAATCAATGGCTTCAGGTAGACCAGTTATAGCCTATAATAAGGGTGGGGCCACGGAAACTGTTATAGAAGGGAAGACGGGTTTATTTTTCTCTAAACAAGAGACCTGTAGTTTAGTTGAGGTTTTAGAAAACTTTTCTAAAACAAACTTTAGTCCCGAAATAATTAGAGAACATGCTTTAAAGTTTTCTAAAGAGCGATTTAAAAGAGAGATTAATAATTTTATTGATAAAGTTTATAAGAAATAAATTATAACAATGTCTAAGTTAATTAAGTATAATAAATTAAGCAATTATTTAATTATAGTATTGTATATATTGTTTTCTTTTATACTATTTTTTGATGATAAACTATTTATTGGCTCTAAAGTCGAGTCTTTTATATTCTATTTTTTAATTTTCTATCTTCTATTTTTTTTAAATTCTGCCAAGTTATTTTCTTTTAAATATATAGCTGATAAAGATAAGTTTTTAAATACAAGAAGTAGAATTGAATTATTCTCTAGTAGCTATCCATTATTTGTAATTTCTGGTTTTTCATTTATATTTATTCTCTTAACAAATATTTTTTATAGAAATCATTTGTATAATTATTCTCTAATAACCTCAGTTTTCTTTTTAATTACCTGTATTTTTCTCTTTTTCTATATTTTTAAAAGAAAATTAATTACAAATAAACTTAAAAAAATTGATCTTCAGGATAGTAAATTTGTTGTAGTTTATAAGATTTTTTTATTTATTGTATTATTTTATTTATTTTATCAATTGTTAATAAGCTAAGTAATTATGAAAATAGGTGTTGATATTAGAAGTTTAATGGATAAAAATTTTAGTGGCGTCTCTACTTTTACCTATAATCTGCTTTTAAATTTACTAGAATTGGATAAAGAAAATAAATATTTTTTGTATTATAATTCATTATCTGAAGTAAATTTACCAACCTTACCTTCAGAGGTTGAAGTTATAAGAACAAGTTATCCAAACAAGATATTCAACTATATAATGCAAAAAGGGTTAAATTACCCCAAGCTAGATAAAGTTATGGGAGGATTGGATTTATTTTGGGAACCACATTTTAATTTTTTTAATTTAAGTAAAGATGTTAAGAATGTAGTAACTGTTCATGATCTATCATTTATCCGCTATAGAGAGTTTTTTAGTCAAAGAAAAAACTCTTGGCACAAAGCTTTAAATATAAAAAAAATCCTCAATGATGCGGATAAGATTATGACTGTTAGCAAAAATACTGGTTTAGATATAATGGAGCTTTTTTCAATTCCTGAGAGAAAAATTGAGGTCATTTATTCTGGCTTAGAGTCAGGGTTTTTTGATGAGATATCTAATAAGGAAAAAGAAAGAGTAAGAAATAAGTTAGGACTAGCAGAAAAATTCATTCTGTCCTTATCTACATTAGAGCCAAGAAAGAATATCGTGTCTTTAATAGAAGCTTATAATATTTTACGACGAAGGCGACCTGATCTAAGAGCAGTTAAATTAGTTATTGCTGGTTCTAAGGGGTGGCGCTATCAAAATATTATTAACTCTTGGCATAAGTCAGAGTTTAAAGATGATATTATATTTTTAGGCTATATTGAAGATGAAGATAAAAAAGCTTTATACTCTTTAGCAGAGGTTTTTGTGTTTCCTTCTTTTTATGAAGGTTTTGGTTTTCCAATTTTAGAAGCCATGGCAGTAAAAACTCCAGTTATTTGTAGTTTTAATTCTAGCTTAAGTGAAGTGGCAGGTTCCAGTGCTTTACTTATAAATCCATTTAGAGTAAAGGAGATTGCTTGGAGTATTTCTCAGCTTATAGATAATAATAATTTAAAAGAATTCTATATTAAAAGAGGTTATGACCGAAGCTTAAATTTTTCTTGGCAGAAAACCGCTAAAAGTTATTTAGAAACTTTCAATTCTATGTAGTATGAAAAAAAATAAAAAAATTATAGCTATAGCTATGTCAGGTGGAGTTGACTCTTCGGTGGCCGCAAAATTACTTAAGGACAAAGGTTTTAAAGTCATGGGTTTGTATATGTACTTAGGTTTTAGCGACAAAGAGGCTAGGGAAGCCGCTAGACAAGTTGCTAAAAAATTAGATATTGAGTTTAGAGTTGTAGATATAAGTTATGAATTTAAACAAGAAGTAATTGATTACTTTATAAACAGCTATAAATTAGGTTTAACTCCTAACCCCTGTGTTAAATGTAATAAACTTATTAAATTTGGTGAACTTTTAAAGCAAGCTCAAGACCTAGGAGCTACTCATTTAGCTACAGGACATTATTTACAAAAAAAATATCATAGAAATATTTTTATAAATTATTTTTTTAAACTACTTAAAACTAGTATTAGTATAAGTTTAGAGGAAAAATTATTTCGCTCCAGAGATAATTTAAAAGATCAAACCTATTTTTTATATAACTTTAGTCAAGAAAAACTAGAAAAAATTATCTTTCCTGTGGGAAAGTTTAAAAAAAGTAAGCTTAGAAAAATTGCTAATAAAGCTAAATTACCGTATTTAAAAAAAGAAAGTCAAGATATTTGCTTTTTGTCAGGAGATCATAATATTTTTTTGAAAGAGCACTTAGCTAACAATCCTGGAGAAATAAGAAATTTGTTAGGTGAAAAAATAGGTGAGCATCGTGGTCTATATTTCTATACAATAGGTCAAAGAAGAGGTATAGATATAGGGGGAAGTGGCCCTTATTATGTTGTTAGACTAGATTTTAAACATAATATTCTTTATGTGTCTAAGAAATGGGACCATGCTCTTTTATATAAAAAAACTTTAATGGCCAATGAAGTAAATTACCTAAGTTCAAAAAAAGTTGTTTATCCT
>CAYMGT010000019.1:0-15144 GCA_964390115.1 uncultured Gammaproteobacteria bacterium | reverse complement strand
ATAAAATTGTTTTACATCTTTTTTTGTTGAGCTCAAATAATAAGAAATAACTTTAAATAAGAGTTTTCTTAGTTTTAAGCTAAGCTCTAGTATTTTTATTTTAACTTATAATTATATTTGTGTTATTATAAAGAAAAGATAAGATTTATATTAATAATTGATGTCTAGGGTTCAAGGTTATGTTTTTATTTTTGAAAATTGGTTTAAAATATTTTAGGAGTAAATGGATTATCAATACATTATACTCAAAAAAAGTATATTTCAAGATAAACCTTAACCAGTGTTAATGGGTGACAATTTACCTTTTCTCATATTGGTTAAGTAAAATTGTCCGTAGATCTATAATAAATCAGGATAACTAAGTGTATTTAATCAACATGTCTATGTTTACTAGTTTAAGTTTAATTCCTTTAAATCAGGTATTACTATTTGTTTATATTGCCATAAATCTTTTATCTTTTGTGATCATATTTATTGATAAAATAAAATCCAAAAGGAAAGGCACAAAACGCATCTCTGAAGGTAAGTTATTTTTTTTAGCTACCACTTTTGGTGCTTTAGGTGTTTATGTTGGTATGTTTACTTTTCGCCACAAAACTAGAAAATGGTATTTTTTTATTGGAATTCCTCTATTGATTATTCAAAACATTTCTTTATTCTATTGTTTATATTTACTATATTGATTATTTTTTAATAAGTTGTGTCATATATGTTTAAATTTTAAAAAAATAAGAAAATTATTGTTAAATTATTAAGATTTAGGCTAATTTTAAATAAATAATTTAAGCAAATAAGGTTGTTTGACCACTTTTTTTAAAATTGCTATTATACTACATGTAGTGGTTTTTTAATATTATATACCCTACATATAGTAATAATTAATTTTCTATTTTTATGGATAATAATAAGAAAGGATCGTCATATAATTTAATTAAAATGAGTTTAGGATGGCTTTTGACTTTTATTTTACGTCTAATTCCATTTCGACCACCAAATATTGAACCCATACTAGCTATTCAAATGCCTTTAACTAAAAGATTTGGACTATTCGCAGGTTTCATTTTTGCTTTTTTTAATATTGTGTTATTCGATTTAATTACTGGTAGAACAGGTTTCTGGACTCTGATTACAGCAATTACTTATGGACTATTAGCCATATTTTCTCATTGGTACTTTAAGAAAAGAAAAAGCACTTCATTAAATTATGCAATTCATGCTGTCATGGCTACTTTAATTTACGATGTTATAACAGGGCTAACCATTGGCCCTTTATTTTTTAATCAAAGTTTTTTAAGTGCTCTTAGTGGACAAGCTATTTTTACGGTTTATCATTTAATTGGTAATGTTTCTCTGGCTTTACTCTTTAGTCCTTTAGTCTATAGATTTTTAGCTACTAACCCCAAACTTAATTTTAGTTATTTAAAGCAAAAAATAATCGCATCTGTCTAAAATAATAAAATATAATTATAATATTTCAATATATGAAAAAAAATGAATTAGGAGTAGGTAAAATAAAAAAAAGGAGTGGGGAAATTGTTAAATTTAAGTCCGAGCTAATTGAAACAGCGGTTGTGAAAGCTTTTTTAGAAGTTGGAGAAGAGTCTAATGGTTTTGCTAAGAAAATTAGTCAGCAAGTTGAGTCTGATTTAAAAAAAGTAATTAAGTTTACTTCTGAGAAAAATTTTATTCCCAGCGTGGAAATGATTCAAGATCTCGTAGAAGAAGAGTTAATGAAAAATGCATATGTTAAAGTAGCTAAAGCCTATATACTTTATCGTCAAAAAAGGTCTGAAATTAGAAAAAAGAACAGGGAAGTACCTGAACATGTACAAAAATTAAGCGATGATAGTAAAAAATATTTTAAGAATCCTCTATCAGAGTTTATATTTTATCGTAGTTATTCACGTTGGATTGAAAAGGAAGAGAGAAGAGAGACTTGGATTGAGACAGTTGAAAGATATATGGATTATATGAAAAAACAACTAAATAATGCTCTAAGTAAGGCTGAATACGAAGATATAAAAATAGCTATTTTAAAACAAGAGGTAATGCCTTCTATGAGATTATTTCAGTTTTCCGGTAAGGCAGTAGATAAAACAAGTGTCTGTGCCTATAATTGTTCATATATTGCTCCAGAAAATTTTCAAGATGTGGCAGAGATTATGTATGTTTCTATGTGTGGAACTGGCGTAGGTTGGGCAGTGGAAAGTCAAAATGTAGAAAAATTTCCGCAAATTTTAAGACAAAGTGGAAATAAACAGGATAAATATATTATACCTGACGATAAAGAAGGTTGGTCAGATGCTTTGGCCCTAGGTATGAAAGTTTGGGCTAAAGGAGATGATATAGAGTTCGATTATTCTTTACTTAGACTCGCAGGCGCTAGATTAAAGACCATGGGTGGTAAAAGCTCAGGTCCTGAGCCATTGAAAAAATTATTAGATTTTACAAGATTAAAAATGCTTACTAGGCAGGGAAGGCGACTTCGTAGCATTGATTTACACGATATAATTTGTATGATTGGCTATTGCGTGGTCTCAGGTGGAGTAAGAAGAAGTGCTATGATTTCACTTTCCGACTTAGATGACAATAGTATCAGAGACGCTAAAAAAGGTCAGTTTTATTTAACTGAACCTCAAAGAAGTTTGTCTAATAACTCAGCAGTATATACAAAAAAACCAGATAATGAGGAATTTTTGAGTGAGTGGTTAGCACTTATGAGATCTGGTTCAGGGGAAAGAGGAATATTTAATCGCGGATCACTTTCTGAGACAATGCCGGGGAGAAGATTAGAATTACTTAAAGAAAAAAAAGGCTATTTTGACAATAGTGGAAAGTATATAGTAGGTCAGATGGGTACTAATCCTTGTGGTGAAATTATCTTACAATCTAAGCAGTTTTGTAATTTAAGTGAGGTGGTAGCTAGAGATAAAGATACTAAAGAAATATTATTAAAAAAAGTTCGTTTAGCTACTATAATAGGTACTTATCAATCAACTCTGACTAACTTTCCATATTTATCAAAAGCTTGGAGAAGTAATTGCGAAGCTGAGCGACTACTAGGAGTGTCAGTAACGGGTCAGTGGGACTCTAAAATTAGCCGACAAGCTGATGTTTTAGAAGATTTAAAGAAAGAGGCTATCAAGGTTAACAAAGAGTATGCTAAAAAATTTAATATACCTGTCTCTACTTCAGTTACTTGCGTTAAACCCTCGGGAACTGTATCACAGTTAGTAGATTGTGCTTCAGGTATGCATGCTCGCTTTGCCCCATATTATATTCGTAGAGTTCGAATTTCTGCCACAGATTCACTATTTAAAATGCTTAGAGATCAAGGTATTCCACACAAACCAGAGGTAGGTCAATCTACTGAAGATGCTAGCACTTATGTTTTTGAGTTTCCCGTGAAAGCACCTAAAGGCTCTATCTATAATGGGGATATTAAGGCTTTAGATCAGTTGGAGCACTGGAAAAAGGTAAAACTAAATTACACTGAACATAATCCTTCAGTTACTGTGTCTGTAGCTGATGATGAGTGGATAGAGGTAGCTAATTGGGTATATGAAAATTGGCAGATTATTGGTGGATTATCTTTTTTACCACGCAGTAATCATGTCTATGAATTAGCTCCATATGAAGAAATAAATAAAGAACAGTATGAGAAGTTACTTGAAAAATTTGAGAATATGAATTTTGCTCAAATTGTGAGTTATGAAAAATATGACGAAACAGAGAATAAAAAAGAATTAGCTTGTGCTGGTGGTGCTTGTGAACTAGATTAAAAATATGATTATGTACTATACAGGTAAAGGTGACAAAGGTACTTCTAAATTATTTAATTCTAAAGACAGGCTTTTAAAAAGCGATTTAGTTTTTGATGTTTTAGGCTCTTTAGATGAATTGAATTCTTATTTAGGTCTTTGTGCTGTAGAGGCTGGAACTAAAGAAACTAAAAATATTTTTGAAATAATCAAAGAAATACAAAACAATCTGTTTATTTGCCAAGCTCACGTGGCTCAGTCTGAAACATTAATCCCTCTAGATTTACTAGCTAAGACAGAAGGGAAAATAAATAAAATTTCTCAATTAATTAAACCTAGAAATAGTTTTGTAATAAGTGGTGGAAGTCGTCTCAGTGCTTGTTTAGATATAGCCCGAACACAGGCTCGTAAAACTGAAAGAAGGGCAGTGGCTTTAGAAAATAAAGCTAATTTAAAAGTAGATACATCACTTATTACTTATCTCAATCGTTTGTCTAGCTTACTGTACGTACTAGCTCGTCTCGCAAATGATATATGTGAATTAGAAGAAGATGTGCCTATATATTAATCTCTTGAAAATACTCGTTTTTTTTGCTATACTTAATTTTAACAATTCAATTATTTTAATTGTTAGTATATCAAAATTAAATTATTTATAATTAATTATAAAAAAATGGAAAATAATAATGAACAAAGTCAAGAAAAAGAAAGTTTTACTATGCCAAGAATTGGTGATCAAGCCCCTTTTTTTGTGGCTAACACTACGCAAGGAGAGATTAAATTTCCTGAGCAGTACACTGGGAAGTGGTCTATTTTATTTAGTCATCCAGCTGATTTTACACCAGTTTGTACCTCAGAATTTATAACATTTGCCTCTTTAGAAGAAAAGTTTAAAGAGGCCAATTGTAGTTTAATCGGCTTATCAATTGATGGGCTATATTCTCATATTGCTTGGCTTAGAACAATTAAAGAAAAAATTGAGTATAAGGGGATGAAAAATGTGGAAGTTAATTTTCCTTTAATAGATGATATTTCCATGAAGGTAGCTAACTTATATGGTATGGTTCAACCCGGAGAAAGTAGCACATCTGCTGTTAGAGCAGTATTTTTTATTGATCCACAAAGTATTATTCGGGCAATAATTTATTACCCACTTAGCTTAGGAAGAAATTTTGATGAAATATATAGAGCCCTTATTGCTATGCAGACAGCTGATGCTTTCAAGGTAGCTACACCCGCTGATTGGAGACCAGGTGATGACGTAATTGTTTCGCCAGCTGGTTCTTGTGGTGTAGCTAAAGATAGAGTTGAGGGTAAAGACGTTGATAACTGTCAGGATTGGTTTTTTTGCACCAAGAAGATTAGTAAGGAAGAAATTGAAAAAGAATTAAAAAAATAGCTTTAATCACTTATGTTTGTAAGTGTAAAAAAAGTTAATCTACTTAAAAGCAGAAAATTTTATATTTGGCTCTTATTATTTTTTTTATTTTTTTTACTTATTTTTTACTTTAAAACTCAAGAAATTAAAGCTTCAGTTTGGAATATGTGTAAATTTTCTCAATCTCAGCATCCAGGAGATTGTGTTGAAGCTTTAGCGAGTTTTGTCGATGATAAAAATCAAAAAATAGTTTTTAGAAATAGAGCTATTTGGGCCTTGGGTCAGTTAGGTGATAAGAGAGCAATGTGGATTTTAAATAAGTATAGTTTAAGTGAAGAAAATAAACTCTCTCAATTAGACTTGGGTAAAGCTATTAAACTAGTTTCTGCTAAATATAGTTTAACTGCTTGGCTGTGGCGAAGTGAAAAATTTTATACTAATAATAATTCACCTAATAGCTATAGTAATACAAGCACGAAGTTACTTGACTATAATTATTTAGCTGAAGGTGTTTTTCCGATAAATAAAAGTAAGTCAGTTAAATTACTACTTTTTGGTGATTTAATGTTAGATAGACATGTTTTGGAGAAAATAAAATTACACTCCTTAGATAGTCTTTTAAACAAGCTAAATGAAGATGAGTTTACTCAAGGATATGATGTTGTTGGGGCTAACTTAGAGGGGGCGGTTACAAACGAGGGTAAGCATTATTTGCCACATAATCTGTACGATTTTGCCTTTAATCCCGAGATAATTTCTCAACTGAAAGATTATAATTTTAATTTTTTTACTTTAGCTAACAATCATTTATCAGATCAAGGAAGTAAAGGGATTGAAGAGACTTATGAAAATTTAAGTCAATTAGGCTTTAATTATGCAGGTTGTCAGGATGCGAGTCTAGCTATTGATCTAGATAATATTCCTTTTAGTTTTATTTCCGATGATAAGAATATTTCTAGACTTAGTTTAGATAATTGTTCAGCCAGAATTTTAGAGGTCAATGGTCATAAATTAGGTATTTTAGCCTTTAGTATAGTCTATAGAAATATTAATGAAGATGAATTAATAAGATATATAGAAGAATTAAAAAAACAAGTTAAATGGCTGGTAGTTATGCCTCACTGGGGCATAGAATATCAAGCTATAGCTGTCTCAAGTCAAATAAATTTAGCCAGAAAAATTATTGATGCAGGGGCTGACGCCATAGTTGGTCACCATCCACATGTTATACAAAATTATGAGGTTTATGATAATAAGCCTATTTTTTATTCTTTAGGAAATTTTGTTTTTGATCAGTATTTTTCTAAAGAAACTCAAGAGAGTTTAGCTATTTCACTTATTTTAGAAAGTGACAAAGATCCTAGTTTTACAATTTATAAGTTAAAAAGTCGAGGTAGTAAAATTGAACAAATAGAGAGACAGGAATTGGAAAATTAAAAAATATGAAAAATTTAAAATTACAAAATAAATATTTGTGTCTACTTGGCATAGTTTTTGTAATATTCACTTTTGTTTTTTTGTCTAAACCACTTAAAGCTGATTATTACTCTTCTGGTCTTGAGGGTAAGATACTATTACAAGTAGAGGAAAACGGCGAAGCTTGGTATGTGTATCCTCAAAATGGTCAAAGATATTTTTTAGGTAGACCAAAAGATGCCTTTGAGATTATGAAAAATTTGTCTTTAGGGGCAAAACACAGCTTCATAGTCAATACCACCGTCTTTCCCAGTAATTTAGCGGGATTAGTTCTTTTAGACGTGGAAGAAAACGGTGAAGCCTATTATATTCATCCAGATAATTTAACTAAACATTATTTAGGGCGACCAAACGATGCCTTTAATTTAATGAGGGAAATGGGTTTAGGTATAAAAAATGCTGATCTTGTTCAGATACCTGTAGCTGAGATAGGAGATAAAGTAGTATTGGAAAAATTGAAAGACTCATATTTAATTAAGTCAGTACCTTTTACCACTCAAGCCCCTTTTACTAATTGGCAGGATAAGAGGCAACAAGATGGCTGTGAAGAGAGTTCAGTCCTTATGGTGATGAAATGGGTAAGACAAGAGAGTTTAAGTAAACAGGAGGCTTTAGACAGTATTTTGAATATTTCCGATTACCTATTGGAGAATTATGGTGAATATAGAGATATCTCCTCTTTAGATACTGTTAATTGGATTTTTAAAGATTATTATAAGTACGACAAGCTTACTTTAAAATATAATATAAAAGCAGAGGATATTATTTATGAGCTTTCTAAGGGTAATTTAATTATGACACCAATGAATGGTCAAATTATGCATAATCCATATTTTACGCCCCCTGGACCACCTAGACATATGATTGTTATTAAGGGTTATGATCATAAAAAAAATGTTTTCATAACCAATGACCCAGGTACTAGATATGGAGAAAATTATGAGTATGACGTTCAAACTCTATTTGACTCAATTAGAGATTATCCCACGGGATATCATGAGCAGATAGATAAAATAGAGAAAAATATGATAGTTATTTGGAGCTAAAATATAAAAATATTTTTATTATTAACTAATTTATCTATGAGAAAAAATATCAAAATATTATCAATATCTTTAGCTTTATTGATAATTTTAATTGTGGCAATATATTTTATTGTGATGATAAAAATAGCCAATAATAAAAATATTATAGATAAGCAAATTAGTGATGATAAGACTAAGGCAGTAATTGATCAACAAGATGAGCCAAATGTTAATGTAAGTTATATGGATATAGATAAACAAAAGAAAGATTGCGAAGATAAGGGAGGAATTTTTAATGATTGTGGCAGTTCTTGTAATTCTTCGGGCATATGTTTAGATGTTTGTGTTCCGGTTTGTATACCAAAAAAAGAAACTTATGGAAAAGATATGAATTGGCAAGAGTATAGTAATGAGAGTTTAGAATTTTCTATATTGAAGCCCAAAATTTCTAAATTAGAAATGTTAGACTCTAATGAGTTTAAGTTAGAGATTACTGAAGACAGGGAACAGACGGCGTCTTCCCCTGGTTTAATAATGTTAATCTCTAAACAATCTTTTAATCCTCAGGAAAGTTTAGAATCTCACTTATCTAGGGAAATAGAACAACTTAACTCTACTGAGAAATTGACTAGTTCGTTAACAGCGAACAGAGGGGGGTCAAGTTTAGTTAGTTATAGTTACAACACTAAGAGTACAAGATTATTTAAACACCTAATAATATCAGTTTATCCAGGTAAATATTTTAAATTAAGTTATTTCGTAGTTAATTATAATTATTTGGACTTAGCAAATAAAATTATAGGGTCATTTAATATATTAGATGAAGATAAAATGAAAATTAGTCAACAAAGTATAAAAGCAGAAAGTCCTAAGTTGCTTCAGTCGGTAAGTTCACCGTTTAAGATAAGTGGCGAAGTTCGAGGTTCCTGGTTTTTTGAAAATCAGTTTATTGTTTCTCTAACTGATTGGGATGGTAAAATTATTAGTGAAACTACGGCCTCTAGTTCAAAAAATTGGATGACAGAAGATTTCATACCATTTAGCGCTGAAATTGAATTTGAAATTCCTGATAATCTTTATAGCACCAGAGCTAATTTAATTTTACAAAAAAATAATGCCTCAGGTTTTCCAGAGCATGACGATAGCTTAGAGTACGTGATTTATTTATCTAGATAAGGTATAAATAATATATATATAATTAATTCATAATTTATGAAAATTCTTCTCACTTGGCTTATAAGCACTTTAGCCCTTTTAATTAGTGCTTGGTTAATACCAGGAGCTAAAATAGAGAGTTTTTGGTCAGCCCTAATTGCTTCTTTGGTTTTAGGTATTGTTAATGCAGTAATTAGACCAATTCTAGTTATTTTAACTTTGCCAATTAACTTATTAACCTTAGGTTTATTCACTTTAGTTACCAATGGCTTAATGGTCTGGTTAGCTTCAGCTATGCTAGCGGGCTTTAGTATAGCTAACTTTTTAACCGCTTTAATTTTTAGTGTTATTTTAGCCTTTATTGTTTGGATAATGGAAGCTATAATTAAATAAAATTAATAAATATATTTATGAATAATTTCGAAAATAAAAAAGATATATTTTTTAGCGATGAAGAAGAGAAAGAAATTGAAGAAATGGAAAAAAGAAAAATTCAGGAGAGTGATGATTTTAAAGAAGAAGATATAAACTACAAGAGAAAATTATTTAATCATAGTGAAATTACTGATGAAGAAGCTGAGAAAATTATTAAAAAAATGGAGGAGGAAAAAGCTGAAAAATTAGAACAGGAAAGAAAAAAAATACAAGAAAACCACCGTAGAGAGATAGAAGAGTCTCGTGAAGATCAAAGGGATGATATTGATGACTTATATAGAAGATAAACTTTTTTGAATAAAAAAAAGATGATACAAAGTATCATCTTTTAAGTTATTGTTTGTTTAGTATCTATTCCATATTATCACAAACACCATTATTATTTTCATCTATAAAACCTAAGCCACGGTGTTGTCCTTGCTCTTTATGCATTTTTCGCATTCTTTTTTGATCAGATAAAGCCGGTAGACCCAATTCTGTAGCTAAATTGTTAGCTTCTTCAAACTCGCCAGCTCTTTTTAATTCATGGATTGCTATTATTTGATCAAAATTCTCTTCAGTAATCTTATCAGTAATTAACTTATTTTTAGATAGTTCCTTCCAGGCATTATAATCATTATTCTCTAAGGCTTCATTCATTTCTTGAAAATTTTGGTTATTAGCCTTAAATTTCATTTCTCTATTTTGTGAACTCGGCTCTTTTTTATTGTAGCCTTCTTCTTGAAAGGCATCAGCCATGTTTATAGCCCCTAGACCCAAAATTATTACTGCTAATGAAATAGCAGAAAATTTAAATACTCTATTCATAGGTTTATTTTTAATTAATAAATTATATTATTTAACACGTGTCTATTTATATTACGCAATTAAAATATTATTCTTTCATTATCATTTGTTATTAATAAGTTTATTTATTCGCACATAGGGCAAAATGGTTCATGGGGATGAAGTTCAGGTTTTCTAAACAGGGGTTTAATGTCATAAACTTTAAAAGTGCTAGTTCCGGTTTTTTCTCCTATAACTTTAATATTATCAAAAGGTTGTAATTTAAAATTTGGTTTTTGTTTTAGGTCATGCATGTCTAGTAACCAGAGATTAGCTTTAAAATCTTTAAGATAAAGAATTTTATTTTGATTTATTAGCAATTTACCCGCTAAACGACCACTGTCAGGTCGTTGCCACATTTCAAATTTTTTGTGAGTATAGTTTTGATAAGTATTAGAATTATCAATAAAAATAGCTTGTAATTTATCAGCTAAGCCAATTTGATAAATAAATATAGAAAGAATAAGAGAAATAATAAAATAAACTATAATTACTTGGATAATGTGTAAACGGTAGCCAAATTCTATATGTTTTAGATTATAGGCGGCTAAAAATAAAAAACCAATTAGAGCTATTATCCATAAATATGGAATAGAAATAAGTAAAGTTTGTGATAATGATAATTCATTAATATATAGAGAAATATCTTGATTTTTTAAAAAATAATAAATAATTGATAAAGCTAATGACCCAAGGATAATAGCTACAATAGCGCTAGTCCAAAGTAAGTATTTTTTTAGAAGAAAGGTGTATTTAGGTTTAGGTTTTATTTGTTCTTTTTTTAATTTTTGTATTATTTTATTCTGAATATTATTCATAGTTTTATATTTAAAATTTAAAATTGTTCTTTTAATTTTTTTTTGGCTCTATTAATAAGAGTAGATACTGTTCCGATAGGTTTTTTTAATATATCTGATATTTCTTGATAATCCTTTTCTTCTAGAAATTTTAAAATTAGGATTTCACGATATTTTTCTTTTAATTGATATATTTTATTTTTTATCATTTGACTATCGTATTCTTTGGAGATATTTTCATGTAAATTAAGAGAAGATTTTATTTGAGAAAAATCTTGTGGATCCAAAAAATTTATCGGACGAACATTATTTTTTCTTAGTTGGCTAATAGTTTGATTATGACAAATTCTATAGGCCCAGGAAGAAAATTTAAGTGAGGGGTTATAGGCGTTTAAGTTTTTATATATTTTTATAAAACTATCTTGTAATATATCTTGGCAGTCTTCTTGATTTAATCTACTAAGTCTTTGAATATATCTAAGTAATGGTTTTTCGTAGCGATTTAGAATATATAAAAAATTGTCTTTATCTTCTAAAGCCAAAATAACCAACTCTTGATCAGTTTTTTGTTCAATTTTTTCCATCTATAATATATTACGTAATATTAGTAATAATTATTTCAAACTGTTGATAACTACTATTGATACTTTTATTAATCTATTCTATAATACTATAATATAATTTTTTAAAATTACCTAGTAAAGTAATTTATTTTTTTATTTTAAGATTAGTTATATAACCCTTTAGAAGTAGCTTTTATTTTCCTCTTGATTTTTTATTTGTTTTATGCTACTATACTATTAGTTAATTAATTAAGTAATTTTTGCTAGTCCCGCACCAGCGGGTATTTTTATTGTTTAAATATATGGATATAAGAAATATTGCCATTATTGCTCACGTTGATCATGGTAAAACAACTCTAACCGACGCTTTACTTAAACAAGCTGGAATGGTTAAAGAAGGTGTAAGTATGGATTCTAATGATCTAGAGAAGGAAAGAGGTATAACTATTTATTCAAAAAATACATCTTTAGTGTATAAAGATACTAAAATAAATATAGTTGACACTCCAGGTCATGCTGATTTTAGTTCTGAGGTGGAGCGAATACTAAGGTCAATTGATTCAGTGCTACTTTTGGTTGATGCCCAAGAAGGACCGATGCCACAAACTAAGTTTGTTTTAAAAAAATCTTTGGAATTAAATTTAAATCCAATTGTGGTTATAAATAAAATTGATAAACCAGCTGCTAGACCACAAGAAGTTCATGATATGGTTTTAGAGCTATTTATGGATCTGGGAGCTAACGAAAAACAATTAGATTTTCCGGTTATTTATGCTATTTCTAAACAAGGAATAGCTAAATCAAATTTAGAAGATGAAAGTTCTGACTTATCTCCTCTTTTAGATTTAATTTTAAAAGTAGTTGAACCAACTTCTAGTGTTGATGCAACTAACAAACCTTTACGTATGCAACCTTTTAATCTAGCCTATGATAGTTATCTTGGTAGATTAGCAATTGGTAGAATTTATGAAGGAACCGTTAAAAATGGTATGAATGTTGTAATAAAAAAAGAAGGGAGTAGCGATAGACAGGGAAAAATAACTAATCTTTTTACTTTTTATGGTACTGAAAGAAAGGAAGCTGATAAAGCTTCTGCTGGCGATATTGTTATATTAGCCGGACTACCAGATATATATATCGGAGAAACTATTTGTATAAGTAAAGATCAAGAAACTTTACCTGCTATTAGGATTGATGAGCCAACTATATCAGTCAATTTAATGGTAAATAATTCTCCTTTTGCTGGTAAAGAAGGGAAGTATGTTACTAGTAGTAAAATTAAAGGAAGACTTATGAGAGAGTTAGAGGTTAATGTGGGTTTAAAAATTGATTTTGATAACCCTGATAGTGGTTATAAGGTTTATGGTAGGGGCGAGCTTCATATAGCCGTATTGCTAGAGAATATGAGACGAGAGAATTTTGAAGTACAAGTTTCTCAACCCAAAGTTATTTTTAAAAAAGAAGACAATGTTTTGAAAGAACCTTTTGAAGAAGTTATCGTTGATGTTCCTACTGAAATGTCGGGAACGGTAATTGAAAAAATGTCTAAAAGAAAAGGCAGGCTACTTAATATGAACCCTGAGGAAAATAGACAAAGATTAACCTTTGAAATCCCTACCCGTGGTTTACTTGGTTATCGTGGTGAATTTGTTGTAGATACTAAAGGAGATGGAATTTTAACTAGTCGGGTAATTGGCTTTAAAGAACAAGTAGGAAATATTGAAAAACATGAATATGGTTCAATGATATCCATGGAAACTGGTAAATCCTTAGCCTTTGCTTTGTGGAATTTAGAAGCTAGAGGTAGAATATATATTACTCCAACTACAGAAGTATATAACGGCATGATAATTGGTAATGTGTCTAAGGGTAATGATATGTGGGTGAATCCAATTAAAGGTAAAAAATTAACTAATGTTAGAGCATCTTCAGCTGATGAAGCTATAATTTTAACTCCTGCCACGAAAGTAACTTTAGAGCGTGGTTTAGAAATTATGAAAGAAGATGAATTTTTAGAAATTACCCCTCATAGCATTAGACTTAGAAAAGAATATTTAACTCAAACAGAGAAAGCCAAGAAAGATAAAGGCTTATCATAAACATAATATGAAAAAATTTAAAGATTTCGGTTTAAAACCGGAGATAATTAAAAGCTTAGAAGAAATGGGCTTTGTGGAACCATCTGATATTCAAACTCAAGCTATCCCAGAAATTTTAAAATCAAGTAGAGATTTGGTAGGTTTAGCTCAAACTGGTACAGGGAAAACAGCGGCTTTTAGTTTGCCTATTTTAGAAAAACTTAATTTAAAAGATAATAATTTACAAGCATTAATACTTTGTCCTACTAGAGAGCTTTGTTTACAGATTAGTGAAGATATAGCTAAATTAGGTAAATATTTACCTAATTTAAAAATTACTTCAGTTTATGGTGGAGAAAGAATAGAAAATCAGATAAGTCAATTAAAAAGAGGTGTTCACGTAGTTGTAGGAACACCAGGTAGATCCCACGATTTAATTAGAAGAAGAATTTTACAACCACAAAAGATTAAAACTTTAGTTTTAGATGAGGCTGATGAAATGTTAGATATGGGCTTTAAAGAAGATTTAGATGCTATTTTAGATGTTTCTTCTAAAGATAGACAAACCTTACTTTTCTCAGCTACTATGTCGCAGTCAGTTAAAAAAATTGCTGAGAGATACATGTCAGATAGTCATGAAATACGAGTTGGAGATAGAAATAGTGGAGCGACTAATGTTAGTCATAAATATTATATTATAGATGGCCGTAGAAGACTAGAATCTTTGCAACTTATTTTAGCAACTTTACCTGATATCTATGGTATAGTTTTTTGTCGTACTAAATATCAAGTACAAGAACTATCAGATAAACTTAAGGGCTTGGGCTACAAGGCTGAGGCTTTGCATGGTGATATTTCTCAGAATTTGAGAACTAAAATAATGGCTAGATTTAAAGAAAAAAATATTAACATACTAGTAGCAACCGATGTAGCAGCTAGAGGTATAGATGTAAATAATTTAACTCATGTTATAAACTTCACTTTATCAGATCAAGACCAAGCCTATACTCATAGAAGTGGTCGTACGGGCAGAGCTCAAAATAAAGGTATCGCCTTATCTTTAGTAGCCAGAAAAGAAGCTTTTAAGATTAATAGATTAGAGAGAATTATTGGACAAAAATTTACCCTAGAACAATTACCAAGTAAAAAGGAAATATATCTTAGTCAAATAGAGTCTTTTTTAACTAAAATTAAAGAAGTTGATATAAGTAAGTTAAATTTTGATGATTATTTTTCTCAAGCAGTTAAAGATTTAGATATGTCACCCGAAGAGATGTTAAAACGTTTTATTGCCTATAATTTAAGTGATCTTATGAACTTTAAAGAGGTAGCAATGACTCCTGTTAGAAGAGAGTTTAATGAAAGTGGAGGTGGGTATAATAGAAGGAATAAGTCAGGTGGAAGAGATAGAGGTGTGAGAAATAAAGATAAAGGAGAAATAAGGAGTGGTGAACAAGTTAGCTTAGAAATATCTCAAGGTAAAAAAGATGGGTTTACTGTAAAGATGTTTTTTGACTTAATTAATAGAAAAGATAAAAATATAAAGAAGGTTGATATTGGTAGAATAAATATTTTAGAAAATAAAACTATTTTTCAAGCTAATAAGAGTGAAGCTGATTATATAAAGAAGATTTTAAATAAATAGTATTTT
>CAYMGT010000018.1:10718-16240 GCA_964390115.1 uncultured Gammaproteobacteria bacterium | reverse complement strand
TATTAAAGAATCATATTAATATACTATAGATTTTTCTTTGTGTCAACTATTGTGGCATTGCAGCGAAAGGTTTACACTTTTTAATTCATTTAACTTTTGCATGTATTTTTAGTAGTTGATTTTTACTTTTTTAAGTGCTATACTTTTTTTAAAGCTTTAACTTTAAAAGTAATTTTGTTATGTGGAAAAATGCCCTAAAATTTATTTTTGAGACCTTAAAAATAATAATTATATCTTTAGCTATTATTATTCCTATAAGGTATTTTTTAATACAACCTTTTTATGTAAAAGGAGCTTCTATGGAGCCTAATTTCCATGATTTCGAATATCTAATAGTTGATGAAATATCCTATCGCTTTAATATTCCTGAACGAGGCGAAGTAATTGTTTTTCGTTATCCTAATAATCCGCAAGATTTTTTTATAAAAAGAGTAATAGGTTTGCCAGGGGAAACTGTAGATATAAAGGGTGGTAGAGTTTATATAAAAAATGATGAGAAGCCAAGTGGATTTTTACTCCAAGAAGAATACCTTTCTGACGACAGTAGCACTTATAGCATGAGAGAGAATAGTTTAACATTATCGGAAGATGAGTATTATGTTTTAGGTGATAACCGCACTGCCTCTAAAGATTCTAGAACTTTTGGAGCGGTTAATAAAAGTTTTATTATAGGGCGAGTGTGGTTAAGGGGTTGGCCTATAGACAGAATGCAGGTATTTAAAAATTTACCAAATTATTAATTATAAATTTATATATTATGCCAAAAATAGTAAAAAAAACTAAGGAAACAGAAGCGCAAAAAAAAGATTCAATACCTAAAAGTAAAATTTTAAAAGATGTTAGTCGGGCTTTGGGAACCAAAGATCTTTTAGCTAATGATTTTGAAAATTTAGAGACTATAAAAAAAGATTTAAGTAGTTTCTTTAAAAGATATGGTTTTGTTCAATTAGAGACTCCTGTTATGGAAAAAGCAGAGATGTTTAAAAATAATTTTCGTCGAGATGTTGGCAAGGAACTTTATGAAATAACTAGCGATAAGGGAGAGAAGTTGGCTTTAAGATCAGAATTAACCCAAGGAATTATTCGATCTTTTATTGATCACAATTTAAATGAAACTATGCCACTACCCGTTAGACTTTTTTCTATTGGACCTGTTTTTAGACAAGAAAAATTACAAAGTAGTCGCTATAGACAGTTCACTCAAGTAAACGCTGAAATCTTAGGTGAAGCTAAGCCAGTAGCAGAAGCTTTTTTAATATATACTATGTTTAGTCTTTGTCAGGATTGGGGTTTAGATATTGAGGTACAAATAAATAGTCTAGGAAAAAATGAATGTCAAAAAGAATATAGAGATAAATTAATTTCTTATTACAAAGGAAGAGGTAATAGAAGTAAAATTTGTAATGAATGTAAAAAGAATTTAAACAAAGACCCGATGGCTCTTTTAGATTGCACTGAAAAAGAATGTTTAAGTTTAGCTGAGGGCGCTCCGCAAATTGTAGATTTTTTAGATGAAGATAGTAGAGAGTATTTTAGTAAGTTAGTAGAGTACTTAGATGAATTGGGAGTAAAGTATAATTTTAACTCCCGTTTAGTTAGAGGTTTAAATTATTATAATGATACAGTTTTTGAGTTTTGGCCTTTATCAGATAATGGTCAGCCACAGTATAAGTACGCTTTAGGTGGTGGTGGTCGTTACGATAATCTAGTAGAAAAAATTAGTGGGCAAGAAATTTCTGGAGTGGGAATGGCTTTAGGGCTTGAAAGAATGGTTTATAAGTTAAAAGATAAAAATTTAATTTTATTTCCTCAACCAGAGAATTTAATTTTTTTAGCTCAGTTAAGTGAAAAAGCTAAGTTAAGGTCAATGCAAATTTTTGAAGAATTAAGAAAAGAGGGATTTAATGTTAGAAATTCTTTTGTAGCTAATAGTCTTAAAAAACAATTAGAAGAAGCTAAACAACTTCAAACTAGGATTTGTTTAATACTAGGAAAAAAGGAGTTAACTGACGATACAATACTGCTTAGAGATATGGATTCTGGTGTTCAAGAAATTATTCCTCAGAAAAAATTAATTAAAGAGTTGCAAAAAAAATTAAATTAGTTTAAACTAAGTTAAGTAAAATATAATTAAATAGAAAGGAAGGTAATATTTATGGCAGATTTTAAAAGAAAAACTAGTGAAAACTTTGAAAGCTTTTTAAGACGTTTTAAGAAGGGTCTTAGGAATAGCAAAAGACTAGAAGAAGCTAGAAGTAGACATCATCACCAAAGTAAAAAAACCAAAATAGAACAAAAGAAGTATGCATTAACCAGTTTGAAATTAAAAAAGAAAACTGATTATTTGCGTAAAACTGGTAAGTTAGATGAAGATAATAGGTAGTTTTTTTTCTTAAAATTTAAAAGATATAAAAAAGACTAATTTTTAGTCTTTTTTGTTAAATATTAGTTTTTCTTATTTTTCTTCTGTTGTTTTTTCTTTTTCTGTCGTCTTTTTTGGTTTTTTTCTTCTTCTAAGTTTTCCTGACTATTGCCTTTTATGAGATTAGTTAGACTATAAATAGCTGATTTTTTGGCATACTGATTTATATTCTCCTTAGCTCTTTTGGTTTTTACAAACTTAAGCCAATCCTTACCTGGATGTTTTCTATTTTTATCTATAATAACTTCTACAATATCTCCATTTTTAAGTTCTGTATCTAAGCTAAATATTTTATCATTTATTAATGTTCTAACAGCTTTATTACCTATTTCCGTATGAACGCTATAGGCAAAATCTATAGGCGTGGCTTTTTCTGGCAGTTCAAAGACGTCTCCCTTAGGAGAGAAAACAAAAATTCTATTTCTAAAAACGTCTAATTTAATTTCTTTTATAAAATCTTGAGTACTGGTTATATTTTTTTGTATTTCTAAAATATTTTTTATCCAACTAGGTTGGTGTGGTCCTTTTTCATGGTGCTTCTCTTTGTAGTACCAATGAGCGGCTATTCCATAAATAGATTCATCGTGCATTTCTTTAGTTCTAATTTGAAATTCTACATTTTTTCCTTCAGGACCAAAAACTGTAGTATGTAGACTACGGTAACCGTTGGGTTTAGGTAGGGCAATGTAGTCTTTAAATCTTTTGGGTTTTGGTTTCCAAAGAGTATGAATTACCCCTAGAGCCTTATAGCACTCATCAACTGAGGAGACTATTATTCTTAGAGCAAATACATCATATATTTCATCAAATTTTCTATCTTTCTTTTGCATTTTTAAATAAATACTGTAGAGATGTTTGAATCGGACCTCTGTGTTAAAATCTTTAATATTATTAGCTTGTAATTTAGGACCAATAATATTTTTAACTTTTTGGAAATATTGATTACGTTCAGCTTTTTTTTTAATTTCGTATTTATGTTCTAAATTGGCGTATTCTTCGGGATTTAAATATTTAAAACAAATATCTTCAAGTTGCCATTTTAATCGCCAAATACCTAAAAGACCAGCAATAGGAGCATATATTTCTAAAGTTTCTTTGGCAATTCTTTGTTGTTTGTTTTTAGGTAGAGCATCTAGAGTGCGAAGGTTATGCAATCTATCACAAAATTTTATAAATACCACTCTTATATCTTTAGCTATAGCTAAAAACATTTTTCTTAAATTTTCACGATAACGTTCTTCGCCACTATATCTTATTTTCCCTAGCTTAGTAACTCCTTTAACCAAACTATATATATCTTCGCCGAATTGCTCTTTTACTTCCTTTAGCGTTCTACTAGTATCTTCAGGTACATCGTGTAAAATACCAGCAGCCACAGTATGTAAGTCAGCTTTTATTTGTACTAATAAATAGGCAGTATGAAGAGGGTGGTGTATGTAGGGTTCACCACTTTTTCTGTTTTGTTTTTGATGGGCTTTGTTGGCAAAGTTATAGGCTTTGAGAAGGAGATCAGTATTAGCCTGAGGATGAAATTCTTTAAATTTTTTTATTACCCTTTCTATAGTCATATTAGGTGACGTAAATTTCAAAAAAATATTTGGCTCTTTAGCTTTTTATGCTATAATTAATTACGTAATTATATTTTAATAAATAAAACTTATTTAGTTTATTTTAGCTTAAAAATAGCTTAAAGTCAAAGACTAGAAGCCTTATACAGATTAATATAAATTAAATTTTAAACCCGATGAGAAAAAAAATTTTTATTTTTGTTATATCTATTGTTTTTCTTGGTATAGGGTTTTTTATTTTACCTAATACAGCTGTGGCCCTTGATACAGGTCTAAATTATGTTGATAATAATATAGAATTAGGCAATGAAGATCCTAGAGTGGTTGCGGCTAGAATTATTCAAATATTTTTAGGACTTCTTGGTTTAATAGCCTTAGTTATTATTCTTTATGCTGGTTTTCTGTGGATGACAAGTGGTGGCAGTGAAGATAAAGTATCTAAGGCTAAAAAAACTTTAACCAATACAGTTATAGGTCTTTTAATAATTTTGGCCTCTTTTGGTATAACTACCTTTATTTTAAGTAGCTTTTTAGACGCCACAGGTGCAGGCAACTCTAATAATGGAGGTGGAGGTAATAATGTTAATTTAGGGCTTGGTGCTCTTGGGGCTTGTTCAGTTGAGAACGTCTATCCTACTCCAGGGCAAAAAGATGTACCCAGAAACACTTCTATTCTAGTTAGTTTTAAAGAACCTACACTACCAGGGAGTATGTGCGTAGATGCTAATAGTAATGGAATTTGTGATGGAGGAGAATATATTAATCCTGCTAATATAGAGATATATAAAACTGATGAAGCCGTAAATATCGCTAATGTGCAGATTTTAGATACCGACCTTGCTAATCCAGGTATGAGCTTTATACTTACCCCTGAGGATCTACTGGGTTCAAGTTCTGAAAAAACTTGGTACACAGTTAAGTTAAATGAATCTATTTTAAAACTAGCTGATACTATTTCTATCTTTGATAGTTGTTCTCCTCAATACATGCAATGGGATTTTCAAGTAGGAACTATTTTAGACCTTATCCCTCCTCAAGTTGAAGTGGGGGGAGTTTTCCCAGGACCTGATGATGGTAGAGATAGTGCGGCCACTACTACTCCAGCAGTACTTGCTACAGGATCTATTACAGTAGATGACTATAGTAAACTAAAAGTTTACGTGGAAGCTAGTATAACTAGCGCTGATCCCGTGGTAGGGACAACGGTTGGTATTGATTCTTTTGAAATAAGCCCTGACTACCATCAACAAAATGAAAATTTTTACGTTAAAGCAGTTAGTCCAGTTAAAGCTCAGTTGTTTGAGGGAGCTGGCACTAGCACCTTAATTACTATTGCTAATATAAACTCTAATAGTGTTAATTTTCCCAATTATTTTTCTTTAAATTTTGATGACACCCCTCAAGATGGTAATCTCTGGAAAGTTAGTATTTCTCCAGAAGTATTTGCTGATACCTTACGAGTAGGAGATATCGTTTATTCTTTTGATCCAAATCCAGGAGCTACTAAAATTGAAATAGGAACTGATAATGAT
>CAYMGT010000018.1:8600-10618 GCA_964390115.1 uncultured Gammaproteobacteria bacterium | reverse complement strand
TCCTGCTCCACTTTTTGTCAAAACGCTGCTTTAGATAATTATCCAGGAGCAAAAAAACCAGTTGCAAGTGGTATAGTTGACTTAGCTTTTAATTCTTTTGATGGTAATAGAGATGATAAGGTTCAGGGTCCAGTTTCTTATTACTCAGAAAACGTTGAAGATACAGACTTTGCTGATAATTATAATTGGTCTTTTTATATTAGTGATTATATTGCTTTAGATCCTCCTAAAATAAAGTTTATAGAGCCTGATGTTGCTGTACTAGATGTAGCTCTAAATACTCCTATTAAAATAGAATTTGATAGTTTAATGATGAAAAGTTCACTTAAAACAGGCAGTACCGTTATTAGATCTGGAAATCAAAACTTTACCCATAGACGAGTAAATCTATGGGGTTCTGCTCCTTATCCTCTAGGGTATTGGATTAACTCTGAAGATATTGATTTAAACCAAGCTTTAAATTTACCATTAGATGGCTTAGATGAAACTCACTTGTATATAAATCACTCTTTATTCGCTGATTCAATGAGTCATAAGGCTGAAGTTGGTTCAGGAGTAAAAAATATTTATCAAAATTGTTTTAAACCTAGCGCTAGTAATGACTGCAATGCTAACAGTAGCAATCCTACTTGTTGTAATAATGTAGCTACCAGTACCAGTCTTTGTCCTTAGTTTTTATTAAATAAAAAATTAAAAAATTTAACTATACTATTGTGTTTAAGAAAAAATTTACTATATTTCTCATTATAATCGTTTCTTTTTTAGCTTTAGGCTCTGTCTTCAATAGTGCTTTAGCTCTAGATCTTGGCACAAATTATGTTGATAATAGTATAGGTCTAGGCAATGAAGATCCTCGAGAGATAGCGGCTAGGGTTATAAATATTATAATGTCAATTTTAGGTCTTTTGGTGGTAGTTTTGATTATATATGCTGGATTTCAGTGGATGACAGCCAATGGCGAAGAAGAAAATGTTAGAAAAGCTAAAAAAATACTTATAAACGCTGTTATAGGTTTAGCTATTATTTTAGCTTCTTGGGGTATAGCTACTTTTGTAATAAGTCAACTTTTAAATGCAACGGGAGTGGGTTCAACTACAGTTACTTGTTGTGTTGAAGGAGATATTCAAAATTTTGGTTGTGGCGGAGAAAGACAGTGTCAATCTGATTGTTCTTGGAGCATTATTACTAACTCAAATTGTACTTCAAATGATCCATGTGACGGTATTCCAGCTACTCCCAATTGTGATCAAGATAATACTTATTGTAATCTAAATTATTTTTGTGATACAGATTGTTTTTGTAAGCCTAGCGGTGGTATAGGTGATCCTTGCGATGGTGATTTAGCTAACCCAGGCTGTGATGCTGATGACGATATGTGTAGCGAGTATCTAACTTGTAATGCAGTTTCTTGTACTTGTGAAGGTTCGCCGGTTATAACAGCTATTAGCCCTTATGGTGGTTTTTGTGATGATGGTGATCCAAGCACAACTAATGATATTAATACTGCTTGTGAAACAGATGTTGATTGTAGCACTATTCCTGATGCAGTTTGCAATACTACTCAACCAAATGGAGCTGAGGATAATTTAATTAGCATTTCAGGGCATAATTTTTCTACTTCCACAGTTATTTTTACAGTTGGAGCTGAGGGGGTTGATCCGGTAACTCTAAATGTAGAATGTTCGGGAATTTCTAATAGCAATCAAATTATAGTAGCTGTTCCTGCTGGAGCTAGTAGTGGTCCTATTACTGTAGAAAATGATGACGGCAAGACTGATACTACTGATAATCCTTTTGGACCCTTAATAGAAGACTTTGTAGCTAATGACATTGTTAGACCGGGATTGTGTGCTTTAGATCCTGATAGTGCTAGGTCTCTATCTACTATAGATTATGAAGGTATAAATCTTTTAGATGCTAAAGCCTTTTTTGGTAATTATACTAATAATTTTGCAGCTTTTAATAACAATTTTGCAGATGATTCTGGTAGTGCTAGTTTACCTAACTTTCAAAGTGGT
>CAYMGT010000018.1:4011-8500 GCA_964390115.1 uncultured Gammaproteobacteria bacterium | reverse complement strand
AAAGCTCTAGGTTCTTGTCAGGAAGAAGAATTTTGTCCTAATTCACCAGGACAATGCTCTTTTTATCCAGGAGGTGAAGATCAGTCAGTGGGTCCATGTACACAAGATTGTTCAGGGGTAGCTGGGTGTACGGTTGCTGATTGTACTTATATTCCCGCTAAAGATAAGTGTCAACATACAGACATATGTTCTTTAGATAATGAATTAGAATATGAATTGGTAGCAGGTGGGGATAAACTTTATACCACTCAAACTTGTAATAATAATGGTAATTGGCAGGTACAATTGAGCACTTCTTGTCCGCTTGGTTGGACTAATAAAGGTGAGGGGATATGTGTAGATGAAGCTTCTAGTTGTGAGCTCTGTAATAGTAATTTTAATTGCTTTGATGATGAAATAGTTGACGACGAAGGCATTTGTCTTTCAGATAAACTTTGTCCCAGTGGTTCTACTTGTGAAGACCGTTCTCCCAATCAAGATCAATGTATTTATCAAGATAAAGCTAATTGTGATTGTTGTTGTCGTATAGATCCTTTTGAACAAGATTGTTGTGCGCCTTTAGAGTGCGGAGGAACTTGTGGATCTGGTAGTGACCCAAATTTAGGGGTTTGTTCTGGTTGTTTTATTTCTGCCGCAGCTGATATGGAAGATAGAGACAAAGCTTGTAATTGTCTTAATACTTCAGGTAAATATTGTGATGTTGCTGCTAGCCCTGAAGTAGGGATCTGTAATGATTGTTCTAGATTATCTGAAACTGATTGCAAAGAACATAGCTCGACTTGTTGCTTTGATCAAGATAGTGGTGTTTGTCAGGGTGGCGCTGCTGGCGCTGATTTGAATGGTTTTTGTGGTTATTATGAGTGTGATAATTGTGCCATCCCAGCTCTATCCGGTAGCTATAGTAGCACTGAAATTTGCGAAACTTCATGTGATGCGTGTTCAATAAATAGCACAGAAGTTGATTGCATAGATGATAGTAGTTGTTGTTGGGATGCGAGTTTAACGCCGGAAGAGTGTGTAGGTGGTGACCAAATTCTTAGTGGAGGTGATATAGGTAAATGTGATTATTATGATTGTGATACCGCCTCTGGGTTGTGTGATCAAGCAACTTCAGGCATATATCCCAATCTAGTTAATTGTCAGTCTAATTGTAGCGGTGTTAATATAGGTGGTTTAGGTGAAGCTTGTGTAGATAATTATACGGACACTTGTGACCCTTCTATTTGTAGTAATCCTTTTAGTTGTGTAGATGAAAATGGTAATCTACCAAACCTTGATTGTGGTACTTGTTGCTGTGATCCTGACGCTCCAGTTGATACATGTGAGCAGTTAAATCTTAACTTAGCATGTGAGGCTGATAGAGGCGCTTGTAGTGGAGCTGGAAGAGGCCTTTGTTGTGGTTGTAGTAATGATGATGAATGTGGCACTCCCCCTGCGACAATGGGCTGTGGGCTAGATACTTGCTGTCAGGATAGACCAAGTGTTATTGTAGGCGAGGTACAACCCGCCCATGATTCTACTAATGTCTGTAGAAATGCTTATATAGAAGTTCCTTTTGATCAAGCTATGAGTGGCTCAAGTTTTAATAATAACTTAGTCTTATTACAACAGCTTGATAAGAGTTATGTTTGTCCAGCTGGAACATTTTTAGTTAATTTAGATTATAAGTATAAGAGGAGTTGGTGGCAAAAAATTACTAGGCCAATAGTTAAACTTTTTAACTCAACTATGATCTCAATTGGTTTAAAAAATACTGA
The DNA here is from genome assembly GCA_964390115.1 of uncultured Gammaproteobacteria bacterium. Lineage (GTDB taxonomy): Bacteria > Patescibacteriota > Patescibacteriia > Patescibacteriales > UBA12465 > JAIPJA01. The sequence continues at coordinate 6,743 of CAYMGT010000018.1, read as the reverse complement.
TACAGCCTTATCTGCTCCATCTACCCCAGAACCAGATGATTATATTTACTGTCAAGTATCTGGTAAGACCTCTAAAAAAGACGATTCTATTTTAGTGTTTGAGCCAAACAAGGTCTTAGCTGCTGACACTGCTTACTATGCAGTTGTTAAAGGAGATAAGGACTTAAATAGCTCTAGTGGAGTTTTAAATAATCAAGGTATAGGGCTTAATAGTGAAGGATTTTTTGTTAACGGTGCTTATGTGAATGGATCGGATCCTTCTATGACTTTCAATAGCACTAATTATGGTAATTCATATATTTGGTCTTTTAGGACCTTAACAGCTCAGGGCGATAATGATGGTATTTGTGAAGTTAATTATGTTAGAGTAAGACCTGACTCATACTTATTTCAAGATACTACAAATAGTATTTTTGAAGATGATAGCAATTACAATAGGGAAACTTATGATACAGCTTTTGATAGAGATAAAGCTTACTATGTTAATGCTTATAGTATAAGTGGTCAGACTTTGAGACCTATTGATACCTATAAATGGACTTGGGACTGGGATGTAGAAAATGAAGACATCGCTACTTATAGCTCATCTACTGGTGCCCCGATTAATAGTCGTTTAATATCAGTTGAAGAAAATATTCAGGAAGGGGAAGCCACAGTTAAAGCGACTATTGATTTTGATGACCTAAATATTATAACTGCTACTAGTACTCCAAACACAGCCCATACCGTACCTCTTTATGTTTTCTCTTGTCAGAATCCTTGGCCAGCGCCAGCCACTAATCATTCTTGGGATCCTTGGGAAGACAAGATTAGTAATTGTGATGATACAGTCGACCCTCTTAGGTGTCCAGACTTTAATTATACTATTTACTATTGTCGAGATGCGGGAGAACCTGGCACCTTTGATGACTTACCTGCTTTAGCTCAGCATGAAAATGATGTGGTTATAAATGGTTATAGTAAAATTTGCAGTCTGACTGGTCAGGCTTGTGATCCTCCTTTAGTTCCTTGTAAAGTTACTAACGAATGTCAGGCCGACAATACCTGTTCTATAAGCGGTAATTATTGTGAAGATCATGAGGATTGTTTAGGGGATTTTACCACCAATACATGTATTGCTGGAGTTTTAAAAGATTATTATTTCTTTAGAGCAGAAAGACCATCTCAAGTGCAATTAACTCAGGTTGAAGATTTGGAAATAGGTGGTAGTTTAAAACTTTATTGGAATTCTCCTATAGACATGTCTAATCTTTACAAGATTTATTATAAACGAGCTCAAGACACTGATTTTTCTACTTTTGAAATTGACCCTGCTATTGACTATATAGATCCACAAAACAATGCTGGTCCACTTGCTTGCATTGCCGTGGCTGGACATTACTATTGTCAAAGGGTAATTAATGATTTACAAAATAATATTCCATATCAGTTTAAAACCTCCTCTCTAAATGTTAATAATGTAGAAAGCCAATTGTCTAATCAAGTAGTTGGTCAAGCTAGCGATACCACTGCCCCTGCGACACCATTAGGAATAATTATATTTTAACTTTTGTTTATAAATATTGTATTATGAAAAAATTTATTTTATCCTTAATAGTCGTAACCTTACTTGGAGTTGGTTTTTTTTGGATAAATAAAATAAATAAGCAAATAAGCATTAGCGGTGAAGATGATAATAATATAGTTACAAATAATATTATTAATAAGACTCTTGGTTTTCAAGTAGTTTTAGCTGCAGATGATAATAAAATTATTTTTAAATGGAGTGGAACAGGAAAGGATGTTTCTTATTACAAACTCTATCATGGTGTTGTTTCTGGAGTTTATGGTGAAAGCATAAATACAAACGGGAAAGTATCAACCTTAGCGGTAGACACATCTAAATTTAATAGTTTTAATCATTTCTTTGTTTTAAGTGCTGTAGATGATTATGGAAATGAAAGTGATTATTCTAGAGAGTTAGAGATAAATTTAGATCCCGATTTTATTGGAGCAACTACTATAGCTAGTTGTGGCAATGGTATTTTACAATTAGAAGAAGGCGAGATTTGTGATGGTGGCTATGAACAATATCCTAGCACTGCAAGCTTAGGTATATATAATGGAGTAAAAGAATGTAAAGTTGATTGTTCTGGTTGGGAAAATAATGCTGATATTATAGAATATTGTGGTGATGGATTAATAAATGGTCCGGAAAAATGTGATCCAGCTACTAATGTAAGTAGTTTTATATACTGTGAAACTGGAGGGGAGTTGGGAAAGAAGTTTTGTGATGAAACAAGCTGTCTATTTGGGTCCTGTCAAGCTGTTCCTGAAGCTTCTTTATAGTTTAAGCTTTTTTTGATATAATATATTTAGATTATTAAAGTTTATAATTTAAAAAAAATGAAATTTAGTTTTAATAAATTGATTATTCTTTTTACCTGTTTATTGGTATTTTTTGCTTTTAATTTTTCTAGTGCTGATGATTCTTTAGTATCGGATGCAATTGCGATTAGAGTTTTACCCAATACAAATCATTACGGCATTGAAACTTGGTATAGAATGCAAGGTTTTTCTGGCTCTCCGCAGAGTTTAATTGTTGATGGTTACGAGGCTATAAGAGACGGTAGAACGGTTTATGTAGCAGCGGCTAATATTGCAGAATCTGAGGATGTTAATAAAATATTTACAAATATTTATTTAATTTCCTATAACCAAGAATCTGTCAGTCCTACTTTAGATACTTTAGG
>CAYMGT010000018.1:2805-3911 GCA_964390115.1 uncultured Gammaproteobacteria bacterium | reverse complement strand
GCTTTTGGTTCTTGTGGATCAGATTATAATCCAAAATCTTGTTGGGATGAGGAGCTTTATAAATTTTATGATACTGATTTAATTGATGGGATTCAATTTCCTACCAGTACTTTTGTTTTTGCTTATAACAGTAAAAGTGATGGTTCTGAATATAATTTATGCGCTACTATAGAAACAGCCAGTTCTACCCCTTTTGCAGGTACACCTATAAATGATAATTCTTTTTGTGTAGGTGCCGTGGGTTACGGAGCGGTTTTCACACCTGAGCCAATTTCTTTACTGGGTTATAATTTAAATGGTCAGGCGGGATTACCTTTTTTTGGTAGTATAGAAATAAATAATCCTGATGGAAGAATATTAGAGTGGGAACTTGATACATCTACAGCAAATTTTTTAAGTTGGGATGAGCCTCCTCATTTACAAAACCATTTAAATCCTAATAAGAAAAATATAGTATCCAGTAAGGCAGGTGATAAAGATAGTTACACAATTTCTCTAAACATTACAAACGGAAGTGCGACAACGACTATTGAAAATAAAGAGTTTACTATAAATATAGGTGATGAAATTCCACAAATACAAGCGCAAGATATTAATTATAATTTTGACGGAGTGACTCGTTTAGATTATAGTGTTAATTTATTTGATAATAATTTTAATATCAATACTTTAGGTAAGTTAACTGGCTATGGTTTAGCAGTAGACTACCCCGATGATTATCCGCCACTTACGTTTTATACTGCTAACTCAGCTGTAAGTAGCCTGGGACATGGTCTAAGTCATAATGTAGAAAAAGTAGCCAATAATCAATATCGTTTAGACATTACTGGTCTTTTAGGTGATTTAGACGGAGACGGAACATTAGAAGAAACAGCAGATGACTTAAAGTTAAATGATCCAAGCCATGAAGATATTATAAAGTTTACTTTAACTATTTCAGATACCACGTCAAATATTGTTACTAAAGATTTTTATGTCAATGTTTTAAATGATGCACCTATTTTTAATTTTACTTGTCCAGATGAAATTAGGGCAGGAACGTCTGACATGGGTGGAGAAGCTTTTGAGTGTTTTATAAACCTTGAAAATCCTGAGGAAGGTACAGA
>CAYMGT010000018.1:0-2705 GCA_964390115.1 uncultured Gammaproteobacteria bacterium | reverse complement strand
TTAAACCACTAGCCACTAATAGTTCAGGAGTCTCTAGTGAGAGTTCTTTTGATTTAAGAGTTAACTCTTTTTGTGGAGATGGTTTTTTAAATGAACCTAATGGAGAATTGGCTGGCGGACCTTTTGGAGATGGTTATGAGGAATGCGATGGTTTTGATAATACAGCTTGTGAAGGTGTTGATAATTGTGACCCAAACCAGAGCTATGATAACGATATGTCTTATGCTTGTACTACTAATGAGGCCACTAATAAACCAGTGCAATCAGGAACTTGTAGTTATACAGGGGGTAAGTGTGGTGACTCTTTACTGCAAAGTGAGTATGGAGAAGAATGTGATTACGGGAATAATAATAATTGTTGTGAGTTTTGTGGTTGGAGTTTTAACTATCCAACTTCCACTACTCCAGTTTACTTTACAACTCAAGAAGATTCTTTGGACTATTTAGAAAACATTACCTTAGCAGAGGATGAAATTGGCTATATTGCCATGCCTGACGTGATTAGTTTTAGTACTAGTTCAGTTTTAGTTGACATCCTAACTGAGGTAGAGAAGGTAATAGAGCCTACTTCTATAGTATTTATTACCGATGTTTCAGGAAGTATGGGGGAAGATGGAATGAACACAGTAAAGCAATCTTTGATAGGTACTACAGATGCTAGCTCCACTGAAGCTTTGTCCGGAAGTGTTATACGTCAGTTAAAGGATTTAGCGAATGAAAACAATCCTATTAGAGTTGGTTTAGTTGCTTTTACAGTGTCTAATAATGAAATAGTTCTTGATATAGATGATTTGTTAGATGATACGCATTATAATAATGTTGTGTCCAGTATAGCTGGGTATTCTCATACCGGTGGTTCTACTTGGACAAGAGAGGCTTTTGAAGCTGCTTATGATAAACTTGAATTAGAAGCAGATGACCCTTATAAATATTATATATTATTAAGTGATGGCGAACCTACTCCAAGCCATTTTCCTCTAGATTGTACTACGGATCCAACCAGTTTCTGTTTAACAGACGTAAGAGGCACTACAAGTTATAACAATGGAAGAACTAAAATATATACTATATATTTTAATGATGCGACAAGCACGGAAACCGTTTTAAAGCTTATGTGTAGCTGGTCCACCGATGCTACCTCTGGCTATAGTTGTGAGAGTAACTGTGACGCTGATGGTTGCGATGGCAGTTCTTACTCATTTGTATCCAGTGACGGTTTGTCTGATGTTTATGATTATATACTTGAAGACATATCTAAAGAACCAAGTAATAATTTTTTATCTATAAATATAAACGGAGAAGATTTGGATGATATTGAGCTTACAGAAGGTGTGCCTACTTACTCAGATCAACAAATATTTTTAAATAATGTTTCGTGTGATCCAGAAAGTGCACAATGCTCTCCGGGTTATGTGCCTTTTACAGCCAATTTTACTAGTGGTAACGGGGTTATAAATTTTTCTAATTTAAGAATGAAAATTATAGAAAGTTGTCAAGTAGAATAATTATTTATATATGAATAAAAAAAGAATCATTTTAATTTCTATAGTATTGATTACAATAGCTTTAACTTTGTTTTTTATTTTTAATAAAAATATTTTTTTTAATGATAAAGATATTAATTCTTCTATAAATAAAAATAATACATCAGGTGAAGATGTTTCAAAAGAAATAGAAAAACAAGAAAATACAGCTTCTAATACAGATATGCAGAAAGACAATGTACAGCTAGTAAAAAACGAGAAACAGCTTAAGATTGAAAAAATAAATAATTTATATGATCAAGCTAAAGATACAAAAGATTTTAGTTATTGTCAGCAAATGGAAGATAGTTTTAGTGCAGATTCATGCTTAGAGAGAATTGCTAGAGATACGGAAAATGAAGAAGTTTGTGATAAAGTTTTTGATAAAGATAGAGTTTCAGAATGCAAAGATAAGGTGAAAAGACTTAAGGCTATTAATTCAGGGGAGTTGTCTCAGTGTCAAGACATAAAAAGTGAATATTATTTATCTAGTTGTCTAGGTTACTTTATTGATCAAAATGATTATGAAGATATACAGTCTTGTGATGTTTTATCAGGATTAGCTCAAGAGCGTTGTATTTCTGATGTTAGTTTTAATTTAGCGGTTAAAAATAAAGATTGCTCATCTATTTCTGGTGAAATGCAACAAGAATGTAATTCAGCTATAGGTATATTTATAGATGATAATAAAGATACAGATTCTGACGGTTTAACCGATAAAGAGGAATTAGAAGTCTATGGCACTAATCCTAATAACTCTGATACTGATGGAGACGGCTATTTAGATGGTGAAGAAGTAAAAAATGGTTATGACCCCCTTAAGTAGAAAGTTAATGATTTTGTTATAATTTTTAGTTGATGATATAATAAGCAATATTAAATAAAATTTTTTATGTTTGAAGAGTTAGAGAAAAAATCTCAAGAAAAAAAAGCTAACGCTGAAGATATTTTTCAAGAAACTGATAAAGTTGAAGGCGATAATCAGTCTTTGCCTCCTAGTGTACCTAAGGATCAGTTAAAAAGAATGAAAAGTAAAGGGGATGCTTTTTCTACTGATAAGTATAGACCATATAGAGCTCCTGTCAGTTCTGGAGTTAAGAGAATTAGAATAATTGTTATAGTTTTAGTGATATTAGCTGCTTTGGGTTTTGGTATTTATTATATGTATACCAATCTTTTAAA
>CAYMGT010000017.1:0-16737 GCA_964390115.1 uncultured Gammaproteobacteria bacterium | reverse complement strand
GTTATAAAAACGATAATAAATTTTAAGGCCCTTAATAAATTGAGGGTCTTTTTTTCATATTAAATTATATATGGGTTAAATTAAATATTCTAAAATGTGTATTGTATATTTTAAATAAATTATTCCTTTATATCAGTCACAAACAATAGTGAGTTGAAGGGGGGGGGTAAAATGTTACTTTTCCATTAAACAGGTTCTAACTAGCCCCAGCTCCCGGAGCTACGAGGAAAGATTTGGGGTTATTAGGTCTTTTTTTATTTAAGATTAATAAGTTAGTAGCCCAACTCTTTACAAGCTCATATTTTTTAGATAAGATTAAGGTGAAAATAAAAGTTTTTTTAACTTTGTATACAAATTTTGAACAAAATGAAACAATCACAACTTTTTACCAAAACTACTAAAGAATTACCTAAAGATGAAGCTAGTTTAAATGCTAAGCTTTTACTTCGGTCTGGTTTTGTGGATAAAATTATGGCGGGTGTTTATGAATTTTTACCTTTAGGCTGGAGAGTTTTAAATAAGATTGAAAATATTATCAGAGAAGAGATGGATAAAATAGGTGGTCAAGAAATGTTTATGTCAGCTCTTTCTCCTCAGGATAATTGGGAAAAAAGCGGAAGGTTAGAGAAAATTAATGTTTTAATGAAAACTTTAGGGGCTAATAAGGGGTCTAGAGAGATAAATAATTCAGAGTATATTTTAAACCCTACTCATGAGGAAATTATTACTCCTATCGTGAAAAAGCATGCTCAAAGTTATAGAGATTTACCTTTTTCAATTTATCAAATACAAACTAAATTTAGAAATGAGGCAAGACCTAAGTCAGGCTTACTTCGGGGCAGAGAATTTAGAATGAAAGACCTATATAGTTTTCATACTAGTTTAAGTGATATGCAAGTATATTATGAAACAGTTAAACAGAGTTATCAGGAAATTTTTAAACGTCTAGGTATAAGTGATAGCACCTATATAACACTAGCTTCAGGAGGTGATTTTACGACTGACTTTTCTCATGAATTTCAAACTGAATGCCAGACAGGTGAGGATGAGATTTATGTTTGCGATGCTTGTAAGTTAGCTGTAAATAAAGAAGTATTAGATCGTCAAAATATCTGTCCTAAGTGCAAGAATAAAGATTTACGGGTAACTAAAGCCTCTGAAGTGGCTAATATCTTTCCCTTAAATACTAAATTTTCTGAAGCTTTTGATTATTACTTTACCAATAAAGAAGGTACTAAACAGCCAGTATACATGGCTTCTTATGGCATTGGTTCTAGTCGTTTAATGGGCGTGATAGTAGAAAAATTTGCTGATCAAAAAGGTATGATTTGGCCTATACAAATAGCTCCTTTTAAGGTTCACTTATTATCATTGAACAAAAACGATGAGGCAGATAAAATATATAACAAATTAAAAGATTTAGGTATTGAAGTTCTATATGATGAAAGAAGTGTTTCTGCTGGTGAGAAGTTAGCTGATTCTGACCTACTGGGATGCCCTTTTAGGATAGTTGTTAGTGCTAAAACTTTGCAAGCTAACAAGCTTGAATTTAAAAAGCGATCCTTGGCAGAAGTTTTACTTCTTGACTTTGAGGAAATATTAAAAAAAATAAATTAATACAATAGTTTTAAAAATATGTTTTCTAAGCTTTTAGGAAAATTAAGTAACGATTTAGGTATTGATTTAGGTACAAAAAATACCTTGATATATTTAAAAGATAAAGGGACGGTTATAAACGAGCCCTCAGTTGTGGCGATAAATAATCGTACAGCAGAGATTCTAGAGGTTGGCTTAGCAGCTAAAAAGATGTTAGGTAAAACCCCAGGGCATATTGATGCAGTTAGACCTCTAGTAGATGGGGTTATTTCTGATTTTGAGATTGCTGAAAAGATGATAAAGTATTTTATTAATAAGGTTCATAAAGAAAATTTTACGCTAATTTCTAGACCTCGTGTAGTAATTGGAGTGCCACTTGATTTAACTGAAGTAGAAAAAAAAGCCGTGGAAGATGCAGCTAGATCAGCTGGAGCTAGAAAAGTTTATTTAATAGACGAAGCTATGGCAGCGGCTATAGGAGCAGGATTACCAGTTACTGAAGCAACTGCTACCATGATGGTTGATGTGGGCGGGGGAACTACTGAAATAGCCGTTATATCTTTAGGAGGTGTTGTTACTTGGAAGTCTTTACGTTTAGCTGGAAATGAGTTTGACCGTAATATTATTGATTATATTAGGGAAGAATTTAATTTACTCATAGGAGAGCAATTAGCCGAAAATATTAAAATAACCATTGGCAGCGCCTTGCCTTTAAAAGAACCTAGAGAAATGGAAGTCAGGGGTAGAGATCTTTTGAATGGCTTACCTAGAGCAGTTAGAGTTGGTGATGAACAAATTAGAGAGGCGATAATTAAAACTATTAATAAAATAATTGATAATATAAAAATTACTTTAGAAATAACACCACCAGAGCTAGTTTCAGATATTTATGAAAGAGGTATATTTTTAGCTGGAGGAGGGTCGTTACTTAGAGGCTTGGATAAAGCTATTTCTCAATCTACTAAAATTCCTGTTAAAATAGTTGAAGACCCTTTGTCTTGTGTGGCTAGAGGGGCGGGAGCCTTACTTGATAATCCTGAGCTTTTAGAAAAAATAGTTTCACCTAATAATATCTAGAGATTTAACTTTTTATGAAAAAAAGTCTTTTTAGTAAAAAAAATGTAATTATCGCAGTAGCAATTTTGCTGCTGATTTTTTTACATATATTGGGTTTTTTATCTCCCTTAGAGAATTTAATTATTAAACCCTTTAATAATTTAGGTGGTTTTTTTCATACATTAAGCTTAAAGGTTAATCAGGGTTTTAAGCCTTCACCGGAAAAAAAGACATTAGAAAAAGAATTGGAAGAGATGAAACTTAAGTATTATCAAGTTTTAGCCGAACAAGCTAAATGTGAACAAGTCTATAAGGAAAATAGAGAATTACAAGATTATTTAGATTTTAATGTGGAGCATGACTATAGTCATATAATGGCAGAAATAACTTCTAAAGATAATTTTTTAGTTGCGGGAAAAAATGAATTTAACCTCTATTTAAATAAAGGAATAAGAGATGGCTTGGAAGTGGGCATGGCGGTTATAAACAGAGAGGGCGTGGTGGTAGGAAAAATAATTAATGTTTCTAAGGAAAGTTCTCAAGCTTGCTTGACTATAAATAGTGATTGTAAATTGGCTGCTGGTATTATAAATAATGATGAAACTTCAGGGATTGTTTCTGGTAATTTAGGTCTAACAATTTCCATGGATCTTATCCCGCAAAATCAAGAGATAAAAGAAGGAGATTTGATTATAAGTTCAGGTTTGGAAAATAATATACCGGCAGGACTTTTAATTGGAGTTGTCTCTAGAGTAGATAAGCAGAATAATGAAATTTGGCAAAAAGCAGTGTTAGAACCATTGTATAACGCTGATGAGTTGAGGCTAGTTTTAGTGATTAAACCATAGTTATGAAAAAATTTTTAAAGATAATTGCGCAAATATTTTTTTGGTTTTTTTTAATAATATTTCAAGTTTCTTTTATATCTAGTCTTAGTTATCCTTTTTATAACTTACCAGTTTTTTTAGTTGTTTTAAGTTTTTTCCTTATCTTCAATAAAGGTAGTTATGTGCTAATTATTTTAGTATTTTCTGGTTTTTTGTTAGATAGCTTTTTTTTCTATCAATTTGGACTTTTTTTAATGAGCTTGTTAATTAGTTTCTTTATATTAAAATTTATACAAACCAATTTTTTAACTAACCGTTCCTTTTATTCAGTAATAATTTTGAGTTTACTCTTTATTGTTTTTTTCAATTTAATTTTTAATCTTATAGATTTTTTTCTATATCTATTTTCTCTAGATAATAATTTTTTTCTATTTAAACTAAGCTTTTGGCAAGATTTTTTTTACCAAGTTCTATTTGGCTTGATATTATCAATAATTTTTTTCTATGTTATAAGCTCTAAAAGTAAAAATTTACGGTCTAATTTTTTGGAACAAACTTAATTTATGTTAGAATGTACTTAGTAGGTAATTTACTCGTAAAATTTATTTATGAAAAAAAAGAAAATCGTAACTTTAGGCGGGGCAACTGAGGATATAAATATTTATCCGCAGGAGGCTATGGTATTAGATAATCCTAAAGATATATTGCGACAGAAGCTCTTAGCTTTTGAATATGGGGCTAAAATTGGTATTGAAAATACTGAAACTACCTTTGGAGGTGGAGCTGCCAATGCTGCAGTTAATTTTTCTAATCTAGGTTTTACCGTTAGCTTTATAGGAACACTGGGTAATGACGAAAGATCTAAAAGGATAATAGAAAATTTTAAAAAACATTCTGTAAATGCAGATCAAATTAAAATAATTAAGCAAAGAATTAGTCCTTTTTCTTTAGTTGTTATTGGACCAAAAAAAGAACATGTGGCTTTTGTCTATAGGGGGGCTAAAGATAAGCTGAGTTTATCTGATTTAGATAAAAAAATTATTTCTCAAAGTGATTGGCTATATATCACTTCTTTGTCAGGGAAGTGGTTAGCTGTTTTAGAACAGGCTATTTTTTCTGCCTCTAAAGTTGCCTGGAATCCAGGTTCTAAACAATTGCAAGCGGGATCAGAAAAATTAAAAAGATTTTTTAAGAAGACTACGGTTTTATGTTTAAATAAGGATGAAGCTGTTGAATTAGTTTTAAGTTCTAAAGAAGGGAAGAGCAAAGACAAAAAGTTTTTAAATAATATAAATAATTTATTAAAGATTGTTTATAACCTAGGCCCAGAAATAGTAGTGATTACCGATGGTCGTCGTGGCGCCAAGGCTTATAATGGTCATAAAATCTATAAGCAAACCATCATTAAAGAAAAGAAAATGGCAGATACCACAGGAGTGGGGGATGCTTTTAACTCTGCTTTTGTTTCAGGTTTAGAGATATATAACTATGATATTTCTAAGGCTCTATATTTAGCAGCTAGAAACGCTAGTTCAGTTATCTCAAAATCTGGATCACAAAATGGTCTCTTAAAGAAAAAAAATATATGATTGAAGGATTAATAGTTAAGCCACTTAAAAAATATTCTGATGAAAGAGGATATTTAATGGAAATTTGGCGACAAGACGAGCTAGATTATAAGCCGAAGATGTCTTATCTTAGTTTAACCTTACCAGGTGTAATTAGGGGGCCACATGAACACCGCTATCAAGCTGATTGTTTTATATTTGTTGGACCGGGTGAATTTGATCTTTACCTATGGGATAGAAGAGAAAATTCCAAAACCTTTAAAAATTTTGAAAAAATTAAGGCAGGAATAAATAATCCTATTTTAGTAGTAGTTCCCCCAGGTGTGGTTCATGGCTATAAGTGTGTCTCTAGTGAAGCGGCCTTGAGTATTAATTTACCAGATAAACTCTACAGAGGAGAGGGTAAAAAAGAAGAGGTGGATGAAATTCGTTGGGAAAAGGATTCTAATTCTCCTTATTTGATAGAGTAATTATAATTAAAAAGGTATGTTAAATTGTATTTTTTGTAAAATTATTAAGAATGAAATTTCTAGTTATCGTATTTATGAAAATGATTTAGTTATAGTTTTTTTAGATAAATTTCCTGCATCTTTTGGACATTTACTTATTGTTCCTAAAAAACATTATGTTAATTTAGAAGAAATAGATGAAGTTTTACTTAATGAGTTGATGTTAGTAATAAAGAAAATGGGATTGCTTGTTAAAGACAGACTAAATGTTTTAGCCTATAATGTAGTTTTAAATAATGGTAAAGAGGCTGGACAAATAATTTCTCATCTTCATTTTCATTTAATTCCACGACGAGCAGATGATGGCTTGGAGTATTTCCTTTCTCAAGAGGCTAGTGATGATAATTTAAAGATAATACAAAATAAGTTAAAAATAGATTAATATGAAACTACTTATTACAGGTGGGGCAGGGTTTATTGGTTCAAACTTTATTCGTTATTGGCTTAAAAAATATCCAGAAGATATAATTATTAACTTAGATAAATTAACCTATGCTGGTAATTTAGATAATCTTAAAGAAATTGAGAATAGTTCTAACTATAGTTTTGTTCAAGGTGATATTTGCGATGAGAAACTTTTAGATAAATTAATACCTTCTGTAGATACAGTTGTCCACTTAGCGGCTGAGAGTCATGTAGATAGGTCAATTTTAAATAGTTTTGATTTTGTAAAAACTAATGTTGAGGGAACTCGATCACTTTTAGATGCATGCTTGAGACATAAAGTAAGCAGGTTCCATCATGTCTCCACTGATGAGGTTTTTGGTAGCTTAAGTTTAGAAGATAATCCATTTTCTGAAACCAGTCCTTACGACCCCAGAAGCCCCTACAGTGCTTCTAAGGCAGGTTCGGATCATTTGGTTAGGTCCTATTTTCACACTCATGGACTCCCTATAACTATTTCTAATTGTTCTAATAATTTTGGACCTTATCAGCATCCCGAAAAATTAATACCCAGATTCATTAGCAACTTACTTTTGAATAAAAAAGTTCCAGTTTATGGACAAGGTTTAAATATTCGTGACTGGTTACATGTTAGTGATCATGTAAAAGGTATAGAGGCAGTTTTAAATAAAGGTAAGCTAGGAGAAACCTATTGTTTAGGAGGTAATTCTGAAAAAAATAATTTAGAGCTTACTAAAAACATATTAACTTTAATGAATAAATCAGAGGATTATATTGAATATGTTGATGACAGATTAGGTCATGATTTCCGCTATGCTATTTCCTGTGAGAAAGCTAGCAAGGAATTATTTTGGCAAGCCAAAATTAGTTTTATCGATGCTTTATTAGATACGATTAATTGGTATAAAGAGAATAGGTCTTGGTGGGAAAAATTAAAAATATAACTAAAAAAATAATTTAAATTTTATGTCAGAAAGAATTTTTATCATTGAAGATGACGCTAATCTTCTATATGGTCTTCAGTCTCGTTTTAGCTCAGAAGGTTATGAAGTAGAAACTTCTATGGGGGAAGAAGAAAGAGAAGAAGTGCTCAATTTTATTAAAAGAGGTAAATTTGACTACATTGTTTTAGACGTTATCTTACCTAAACACAATGGTTTTGATTTAATTAAGGAAATAAGATCAGATGAAAAAATTGCTGATACTCCGATTTTTATCTTTACCGATCTTAGTGAGGCAGACGGAAAAGCTAGGAGTGAGGAATTGGGAATTAATTATTATTTTGTAAAAAGTGAATTTGATGTTAATGAGTTTGCGGAAAAAGTTATTAGAATTATTGGTAATAAGGAGAAAATGAGCGAAATGGAGTAAGCTTGACTTTTATACTAAAATAAAGCTAATATATATTATTAAGCTTAATATTTATGTTTGCTAAAAGAATAGGTATTGACCTAGGAACAACTTATACTTTAGTCTATGTCCCTAAAAGGGGTATTGTTATAAACGAACCTTCAGTGGTGGCAGTGGCTATGGACGATAGAAAAATTTTAGCTGTCGGTAATGAAGCTAAAGATATGTTGGGAAGAACTCCTGACTCTATTATGGCTGTAAAACCTTTAAGGGAGGGGGTTATAGCTGACTACAGAACTACCGAGGCAATGATAAGATATTTTATAAACAAAACCTTAGGTAATGTTAGATTTTTTCGTCCAGAAGTTATGGTAGCAGTACCAGCGGGAATTTCTTCTACTGAAAGACGAGCGGTTATAGAAGCTACTATAGCAGCCGGAGCTAAGGCGGCTTATATTATTAAAGAGCCGGTAGCGGCGGCTATAGGAGCTGACATACCCATTGGTTCAGCCACAGGTCATATGATTGTAGACATAGGTGGTGGAACAGCTGAAATGGCAGTAATTTCTTTAGGTGGAGTAGTTTCATCAACTTCAGTAAGAGTAGGTGGCACTAAATTTGATCAAGCAATATTAAATTTTATTAAGAAAAAATATAGCTTAGCTATTGGTGAAAGAACAGCTGAGGAAGTTAAAATAAATATTGGTAGTGCTTTATTTGTACAAGAAAAATTAAGTATGGAGATAAGAGGTAGAGATATTGTTTCCGGTTTGCCACGCTCTATTATGGTAAACAGTGATGATGTAACTGAAGCTATTCAAAATGAATTAGAATTAATAGTTAGTGCATCTAAAAAAGTTTTAAATGAAATTCCACCCGAACTAGCTGCTGATATAATGGATAAAGGTATAGTGCTTTCAGGTGGAAGCGCACTGCTTAGAAATATTGATCAACTTTTTTCTAGAGCGACAGGTGTCCCCTCTTATATAGCTGATGATGCGGCTTTATGTGTAGCTAAAGGAACGGGTATAGCTTTAGAAAATTTAAATTCATATAAAAGATCAATTTTAGCAACTAAATAAAGTTATGATTATAGGTATCGATGCTAGTCGAGCCAATAGAGAACATAAAACTGGAACTGAATGGTATTCATACTATTTGATAAAGCAATTGGCACAAATTGACAGTAAAAATCAATATATTCTTTACTCTGACAAACCTTTAAATAAGGGTCTATCAGATCTTTTAAGTACTTTTGCTGATGATAATTTAGTTGAACCTAAATTTGATAAATATGGTTATCAAATTATAAAAAGTCCCCATAATAATTTTAAAGCCAAGATTTTACGTTGGCCTTTTTCTTATCTATGGACTTTAGGAAGGTTTTCCTTGGAGATGATGTTTAGAAGGCCTGATGTTCTATTTGTACCTGCTCATACCATTCCTCTTATTCACCCTAAAAGAACTATTACTACTATTCATGATATTGCTTTTATGAGAACGGATAATATTTATCAATCGGAGGTTTCTCTTGTACAAAACTCAGCTATTTTTAAAAAAATTAGTGGATTTTTGGTAAAAATTATTACTTTAGGAAGGTATAGTTTATCTAATTTAGATTATCTTAAGTGGTCAACAATTTTTGCCTTACAGGCAGCTAAAAAAATAATTACAGTTTCTAATTTTACTAAGTCAGAAATTATTGACGTATATGGAACTAAGGATAAGAAACTGAAGGTTATTTATAATGGTTATAATAATGATGCTTATAAACTGATAAATGATAAAGAAAAAATTAATGAAATTTTAAAAAAATATGGTATTAAAGGAAAATATTTTTTATATGTTGGTCGCCTAGAAAAGAAAAAAAATACCGCTCGCTTAGTAGAAGCTTTTGCTATTTTAAAGGAAACTTATCCAGAAATAGATTATAAATTAATTTTAATTGGTGATGCTAGTTATGGTTATGATGAAATTAAATATTTAATAGATGAGTATGGATTAGAAGATAAGGTTATAATGTTAGGTTGGGTTAAAGAAGCTGACCTGCCCTATATTCATAATGGTGCCTCAGCCTTTATTTTTCCTACTCTTTATGAGGGCTTTGGCATACCAGTTATTCAAGCTCTGGCCTGTGGTCTGCCAACAGCAGTTAGTGATATTAAAGTGATGAAAGAAATTTGTCACGATTCTGTGGTTTATTTTAATCCCTATAGCAAAGATGATATAGCCTGTGCGATGTATAATATTGCGGTTAATAATGAATCAAGACATGACCTGTTAGAGAAAGGCTTTAAACGAGCTAAAGACTTTTCTTGGAGAAAATGTGCCGAAGAGACTTTGAGGGAAATTGAAAAGTTATAAATTAAATAATTATATGAATAGAAAAGTTTTAACAATCATAATTATTGTATTTAGTTTAGGAGTTTTTTTATCTGGATGTACAGCTAAATCAATAAAATCATTAGATGACAATAAAACATCTATTAAACCAAAAAAATCATTAGATGATAGTGAAATTTCTATAGATGGTTTATCCGCTGTTATAGAAGCGAATAATAATTTTGCTTTTGATCTTTATTCAAAATATAAAATAGAAGAAGGGAATATATTTTTTTCTCCTTATAGTATATCAACAGCACTGGCTATGATTTATGAAGGTGCAAAAGGGCAAACAGCCAAAGAAATTCAATCTGTTTTTCATTTTCCGAAAGATGATTCTGTAAGAAGATCAGGTTATGCTAATTTATATAACAAAATAAATAAAGAAGATAAATTATATAAACTTAGTACAGCCAATGCTTTATGGGCAGAACTAAATTATACATTTCTGGATGAATATTTTAATTTAATTGATAAATATTATGATGGCCAAGTAACCAACCTTGATTTTAAAAAAGATTCAGAAAATTCTCGTATAACTATTAATAATTGGGTTGAAGATAAAACTAACAATAAAATAAAGGATCTAATTCCCGTTGGTGCAATATCTAACATGACTAGATTAGTTCTTACAAACTCTGTTTATTTTAAAGGTGAATGGTTAAAACAATTTAATGAAAATGAAACTCAAGATGAAGATTTCAGAACTTCATTAAAAAATAGTGTTAAAGTTAAAATGATGAAAAAAACTGGCAAAGAAGCAAAATTTGGTTATATCGAAAATGATAAATTACAAATTCTTGAAATGCCATATTCTGGTGAAGATTTGTCTATGTTAGTTCTTCTACCAAAAGATGGTGATATGAAATCCTTAGAAAATTCTATTACATCAGAAAATTTGTCAAAGTGGAAAAAAAATATAAGTAATCAAAGAGTTGATATTTATATTCCAAAATTTAAATTTGAAACTAAATATTTTATGAAGAATACTTTATCAGAAATGGGAATGCCCACTGCCTTTAAGGGAGCTGATTTCTCTGGAATGACAGGAAATAAAGATTTATATATAAGCCAAGTAATTCATCAGGCATTTGTTGATGTAAGTGAAGAAGGAACAGAGGCTACTGCTGCAACGGCTGTAGTTATGACAGAGAAATCAATGGGTCCCGATATGGGTTCAATAATACCCACATTTAGAGCTGATCATCCTTTTATATTTATAATTCAACAGAAAAAATCTGGTAATATTCTATTTATGGGAAGAGTGACTAATCCAGTTCAATTATAATATTAATTTAGTTTAAAAACTCATATATATTTTAAAGTAGGCTGTTTTTATAATAGGGTTAATAGAGTATTGATAATATAAATATTTATGTTAATATAAAATAATTGTTTTTTATTTGTTCATTAAAAAGTTAATAATTATGAAAAGTCAGAAAAATAATGGGACGAGTATTTTTTTAGGAGATGGTTTTAATTACAGAGTAATAGGTAAATTAATATTGGAAATTTTAATGATGGTTTTCGTTTTCGTTTTTTTGTACATTTCTCTGTATTTAATTAGTTTTATTGGAAAAAATTATTTTTATCCTTTATTATTTCAAGTATCAATTATTTTTTTAGCTTTAACAGTGTCTACCACTTTGAAGTTAATAAATTTAGAGATTGATTTTTGGAGTTTAATATTAATATCAATGGTGTTTGTATTTATTTTTTCAGTATCAATAAGTTTTTTATTTATCTTTATACCACTTGAGCCGGGTAATTATATTATTCCATCACAAGTAATATACTTAATAAATTTTCTTTTACCGTTTGGAATATTTTGGTTAATTTTTAGAAAAAAAACTAAAACTAATTAATATGTCTCTTGTATATAATATTACCGAATTAAATAGATTCGGTATTTTTTTATGATTTACTTTAATGATTTTAGTTATTAACCTTTATTTTTTAAAATAAAAATGCTAAGCTATATCTATTATTAATAACTGTTTATAGTATATCTATGAAAAAAATATCTTTATATATAATCTTATTTTTCCTACTAGTTAGTGTAATAATTTTACCGAAAACTGTTTTGGCTTTAGAGCCAAATGATGTTTTCTATAGTAAGCAATGGTATTTACAAAAAATTAAAGCCCCAGCTGCTTGGGAGAGAACTTTTAGTGCTCCTAATGTCGTGGTGGCTGTGATAGATTCGGGAATACAAATAAATCATCCAGATTTAAGAGATAATATTTGGTTAAATAAGGAAGAAATACCTGATAACGGCATTGATGATGATAAAAATGGTTTTATTGACGATCTTTATGGTTGGGATTTTGTGTCAGGTGATAATGATCCCAGCCCAAATTTTTTAGAAAATGAGCCTTGGACTGAAGGTGGTTTATCTCATGGCACAGTAGTCTCAGGTATTATTGCTGGTAGAGGTAATAACAGGGAAGGTATAAGTGGCATTGCTTGGGAGACAAAGCTTATGCCTTTGAAAATTTTAAATGAAGTTGGTGCTGGAAATATTAGAGATGTAGTAAGGGCAATAGATTATGCTGTTTTAAATGGGGCGGATATTATAAATTTAAGTTTTGTAGGTTTAAACTATAATAATTCTCTACAGGCAGCTATTGAAAGAGCCTATAATAAAGGAGTCTTGATTGTGGCAGCGGCTGGTAATGAACACTCTGATGGAGAAGGATACGATGTAAATATTAATCCGCTTTATCCAGTTTGTCATGATGGTAGTTTTGGTCAGAATATGGTTATAGGGGTAGCCGCTACAGATACTTTAGATCAGAAAGCTTCATTTTCTAGTTTCGGATCTAACTGTATTGATATTTCTGCGCCTGGAGTAAGTTTTTTTAGTACGGTTGCTTTTGATAATAATTTCTCACAAGGCGAGTTTAGTAAATATTTTGATGGATATTGGTCAGGAACCTCAATGTCAGCCCCTGTAATTAGTGGCTCTCTGGTCTTAATTTTAGGGGCTAATCCTAATATTAATAGACAAGAAGCTTTAGATATTCTTTTAAGTAGTACTGATGATATTAGCAGACTTAATCCTAGCTATATTGGGCAATTAGGTTCAGGCAGGGTTAATGTAGATAGAGCAGTAAATATATCTCATTTAAAATTAAAATCTTTTAGTGGAAAGATACTTACCAGTCCTTTGAAAAATGATGAACCTAAAGTAAAAATTTATTCTAAGTCAGGTCAGTTAGAAAAAACTTTTTTAGCTTATGAAAATAATTTTCATCAAGGAGTTAGCTTAACTTCTGGAGATGTAAATGGAGACACTTCTTTAGAAATAATTAGTGGTGCTAAGGTTGGTGGAGGACCTCATATTAGAATTTTTAATAGTGAGGGGCAGTTGCTTAAACAATTTTTTGCTTATGACAAGTTAAGTAGATTTGGCGTTAAAGTTGCCACAGGTGATTTAAATGGAGATGGAGTCTCAGAGATTATTGTTGCTCCAGATTCAAATTACAGATCTGAGATTAGGGTATATAATTATCAAGGTGATTTACTAAGTAGTTTTTTAGCCTTCCCTTATAGTTTCTCTGGCGGCGTTAACTTAGCCTCAGGGGATATAAATGGCGATGGTATTTCGGAGATTATTGTGGGAGCGGGAAGTGGTGGTGGCCCACAAGTAAGGATGTTCAATAGTTCAGGTAAGCTTTTAGGCCAATTTTTTGCTTATGATAAAAATAGTCGCCAAGGAGTAAGGGTAGCCGTAGCTAATTTAGAAGGTCTTAGAAGTTCTGGTTCTAAAATAATTACTGCTCCAGGAAAAGATCAGGAACCTTATGTTAAAATATATAGTAGTCAAGGAAAGTTAGAAAAAAGTTTTTTAGTTTATGATAAAAAATTTCAAGGTGGGATATCTGTCTCAGCTGGGGATATTAATAATAATGGTTTTGATGATATTATTGTTGGAGCAGGAGAGGGCGGCTCTCCTCACGTTAGAGTATTTAGTGGTAAAGGTAATCTTTTGGAAAGTTTTTATGCAGGAGAGCTTAGTTCAGAGAAAGGGATAGAAGTTTCTTATTTTTCTATTAGAAAGTAAATAATTAATTTAAATATTATATGCCAAAAAAAATTATTTTTGATAAAAAAAATGTACTAGTGGCAGGTGGAGCTGGTTTTATTGGTTCTCATCTGTGCGATGATCTTATAAAGACGTCTAAAGTTATTTGTGTTGATAACTTTTCTAACAGTAACGAAAAAAATATTGACCATTTGTTATCTAATCCTAATTTTGTATTTATAAACCATGACTTATCTGAACTAATAGATTTAGAAAATATAAGTAGTTTAGAGAGTTTTAAAATTCCTTTTCAGGGGATACAAGAAGTCTATAGTTTAGCTTGTCCAATATCACCTAAAAATTTTAATGATAATAAAGTTAAAATTATTCAAGCTAATTCATTAGTAGTTAAAAATCTATTAGATTTGGCCTTAAATTATCAAGCCAAGTTTATTCATTTATCATCTTCGGTGATATACGGCTTGAGGAGGAATGAAATACAAGATTATTTAGTTAGAGAAGATGATATGGGTCAAGTTAGTATTAACTCAGATAGAAGTTGTTATGATGAAGGTAAACGTTTTGCTGAAACAATTATTTCTACTTATAATCAAAAATATAATTTGGATGCTAAAATAATTAGGTTATTTAGAACCTATGGACCAAGAATGAAGTTAAATGATGATCAGATGATGCCTGATTTCATTAGTGATGCCATAGAAGGTAACAATTTAACTATATTTGGTGATAAAGACTTTAGCTCATCTTTTTGTTATGTAAGTGATGTTATAGATGCGATTGTAAAGATTATTGAAACTGAATGTTCTGATATTATAAATATTGGCTCGGATGTAGATATTAATTTAAGTGAAGTTGCGCAAAAAGTTATCTCTTTTATAGAGTCAAAATCTAAAATAGTTTATGAAGAAGAAAAACTTTTTATGACTCCTTTGCTTTTACCAGATATACATAAAGCTAGGAATGAGCTTGGCTGGATGCCTGTAGTTGGTATTGAAGAGGGTTTAAAAAAGACTATATTTAATCTACAATCTAAAAAGAGGTTACGAAATTATTAATATACTAAATAATAGATTTAGAAAACTTTTAAATTATCAGCTTAAATAAGTATTTAATAAAATGTTGCACTTCGAGTCAGAATTCAGCTGCAATGTAACTCCTCACTGACCCCTAACTCAAAGCCTCGCCATAATTTTTAAAGAAGTCCTTCTTTGATTTCCACCAAAGACTCATAACAACAGAGTAGAGTATACTCATAGTCTCAGCTCCTTTTGGTGTTTTAGAACCAAATGATTTTTTTCTCTTAATTACTAGATGTCTTAGAGATCTCTCTGCCTTGTTATTACTAGTTGGAACATCAGCTTCTTTGATACAAACAAAGTATCTATCTATTTTCTTTAGCATGGTTTGTTTAAGAGTTCTTAGTTTAATAGGTTCATCTTTACTCACCATATCTACTGTTAATATTTTCCTTAGTTTAGTTTCTAAGTTACTTTTAACTAAGTTTCTTTCTTCTGAATTAGCTCTAGTTTGATTAAGTAATTTATTTGCCTCTATTAACTCTGAGTATAGCTTAGCAAACTTATCATAAAACACTCTACAGACTTCTTTTCTACTTTCTTCTAAGCTAGAGGAGTTTTTTAAATCTCTAAACTTTCTATATGGATGAGCCCAACATAGAGCATGCTTATCTTTTCTAAAAGTATTAGTATAGGCGGGATAGTCATCACTCACGCCTATTCCTAAGTAATCGGATCCTAGTAAATTTACAGCATTACCTTTACCCCTGTTTTTACCTAAAGCAAAAACAGTATTATTATTATCTTTTTCTATACTAGACATAGACCAAGCATAATTACCACTATAGCTATCAGGAAAGGCTATTTTGTAGCCTGTTTCATCCATATGAACCCCTAGACCACTTCTTAGACTCTCTATTAAATCATAGTAGGCAGGTTTTGCTTCAAGAGATTGTTCTGAGAGTATATGAGCTATTTCTCCACTTGATACTTTAAACTGGAGGTGACTTTCTAAGAAGTCTAGTATTTGACTATGACTGAGTTGCTCTACAATGGTCTGATAGACTATTAAGTGTTTAATGTTTTCTCCGATACTCACTTTTTGTTTAGGAATTGGTATAGCTGATACTCTCTTTTTACATTTAGGACAGTAAGCGGTAGTTATTTTTATCTTAGTAGTCTTTTTCAATACTTTATACCATTCCATAAGTGGAATAACATCTTCTTGGTAGAACTCTAGTATTTTTAGTTTAGATAGTTTTGTTTGGCAGTCTGGGCACTTAGATATATTATATTCCTTAAAATTAGTTATACTCTCATCATCTGGTACTTTTCTTCTATATGATGACCTATTTCTTTTAACTGGCTTATTAGTATTACTGCTTAATATATTATTATCACTACTATCATTATCATCATCTTTTTTCTTTCCTCTAAAAACATATTTCTGTAACTCTTCAATATATAGTAGAGCTTTTTCTAATTTCTCTTTCAATACAACTATTTCTTCATCACGTTTTTTTAGCTCTAATCGCAAAAAAGCATTCTCATTTTTCAACCTAGAAATGACTTGTTTTTGTCTTTGCTCAGTTGTCATAATTCCTTTACTCATACCTATATTTTAGCACATTTATGCCCTAAAACAAAGGGGGAAATGTGGATAACTAAGTCTATTTTAATGGCTTTTTATATGGCTTTTTATATGGTCAGTGAGGAGTTACGCTGCAATCCATTGACATAAAATACAAAATATGATATAATATATTTAGATTAAGTAAGTGATTATTTATCTAAACCCTAAGCAGCCGGGTTAATAGGCAGCAAAATAGATCTTTAAAATATTTAAATATGAAAAAATTAAATTATTTATTAATCGTTTTTGTGGTACTTTTTTCGATGTCCTGCGTTAATTCATTAGATAATTCTAATGATGTCAACAAAATAGTAGAATCAGGAGATTTGATTTTAACTGATTCGGCT
>CAYMGT010000016.1:0-17215 GCA_964390115.1 uncultured Gammaproteobacteria bacterium | reverse complement strand
ATAGCTCCTGTATAGTTATTTATAGCTTCTACTATGATAGGAATATGACGAAAATTAATATGATTGGTCGGTTCATCTAACACTAACAAGCTCGGCTTCATTAAAACCAGTCTAGCTAAGGAAAGCAAGCCTTTTTGACCTTCGGAAAGATGTAAAACTTTATGCACCATTAATTCACCTGTAATTAAAAATCCCGCTGCTACTGATCTCATTTCCTGTTCATCAATACCATCAGCTGAAACACTCTCTAAGGAATTAAAGACAGTTTGTTCGTAATCTAAAGCGGAAAAATCTTGACTATAATAACCAATCTTTACACCTTCTTTTATCTTCACTCCCTCGTCTTCATTCTTTACTAAAGTTCTAAGTAAAGTACTTTTTCCTATCCCATTGGGTCCTGAAATTAACAAACAAGAATCTTTTCTTAAAACCTTATTTACTATCTTTAATTTTGCTTCATGATTTTCAATAACTTTAACTTGTGAAATTGTTACTATATCACCTACTACATTAGGCGCCTCTATATTAAAATTTCTAATTGTCCTATCTTCTTGTCTTACTTCAACCTTATTATCCTCTAATTCACTAGTCTGATCGCTCATTTTTTTAGCTAATTTCCTCATTTTTCCTCCTTTATTAGCAAAGAAATTTACTTTCTCTTTCCTGTCCTTAATTAACTTCTCTAATTGAGCATTTTTTTTATGTTCCCTCTCTACTCTAGCTTCTATATCTAACACAACTGAATAATAATCACCAACATAATATTCAATTTGTTTACTAAATATATCTAAATACAAAACACCTTCAGTAAAGCAATTTAAAAAATCAGCATCATGAGAAATAACAATTACAGTCTTTTCATACATGACTAAAAATGAAACTAAACTATCAATTCCCTCTTTATCAAGATTATTAGTTGGTTCATCTAAAAGTAGGATATCAGGCTTTAAAATTAAAGCATCGGCCATAAGAAGTCTAGCTTGTTGTCCACCAGAAAGATCTCCTACCACTCTATCGGTAGGAACTTGTAGATTAACTGCTTCCATTACTTTAGATATTTCACTCTTAATATTAACAGGAACTATCTCAAAAGAAGATGAAAAATATTCTTCTATGGTTTTTTTTAAATCTTCTCGAGAAATTACTTGCTTAGCCGTAGCAATAGAGGCGTTATTTGTTAAAGAAATTCTACCAGATTTAGGCTTTAGATTGCCTTTAATTAAATTAAATATAGTACTTTTCCCTGCACCATTTTGACCCATCAAGGTTAGTTTGGCTCCTCGTCTAACGCTAAAGCTAGTCTCATTTAAAATAGGTTTTTTATGTAAATATTCAAAACTTACTTCATCAAACCTTAATATTACTTCATTGGACATAAAAAAATTAGTTAAAATTCAAAAAAATTATAAATTATTTATCATTAATTAATAACACTTAAAAATAAAAGAGTCAATTATAATTAAATCTTACAATAAGTTAAAACAGACCACCTCGATCTGTTCTAGCCAGTATTTAATTCTTTAGCTTAGATTATTGATTAGCTTGAGGCAAGCCAACAAAAGGAGTGGCCCCTCCCCAATATTGAGGTGTTTTACCATCCCATTTTTCAATCCAACGTAATTCTACAACTTTAGGATTTGAGTTTAAAGCCTCAGCCTCAGTTTTAATCGCTTTGGCTTTGCCTTCTGCTTCCACTACTCTCTGGTCAGCCTCAATTCTAATTCTCTCCAAGTCTCTCTCAGATTTTAATTTTAATTGTTCCGCGGTTACCTTAGCCTCAATTGCGTCATTAAAGGCTCTGGAAAAGTCAAAGGCAGTAATATTTATCTCTACTACAGCAATATCGTTTCTAGCTAATCTTTCCCTTAAATTATTCTTAATTTCATCTTTAACAAGTTCTCTTTTAGTTATTAACTCTTCAGCTGTAAACCTAGCAGTAATTGCCTTTACTGCTTCTTGAATAGCGGGGGCAATAATACGTTGATTATAGTTTTTACCAACTTCTTGCCAAACACGATTTACTGCCTCAGGAACTAAATTATAATTAATAGCAACAGCAGAAGTAACTATTTGTAAATCCTTAGAAGAAGCACTAGCAGATACCTCATCTTTCTGAATTTTTACATCCATTTTTTGTACAGTCTGAACAAAAGGAATAGTAAAATATAGCCCTTCACCTATAACTCTATCTTGAACTGCTCCAAATTGTAATAATATCCCTCTTTCACCCGCTCCCACTGTTCCAATGCTAGCAAACAAGAAGACAATGGCTATAAAAAGAATAACAAAAATAGGAGCTTTTTTCTTAATTTTTCTCATAGCTTCTATATTATCCGCATCTATTACTTGTGACATATTTTTTTAATTATTTTATTAATAAATTTAATATTTATTTCTTAAGTTATTAACACAATATCATATATTTCTTTAAATTACCACTTAAGACTACACTTGTATGTTTAAATTTTACACAAAAGAGAGCTTTCGCTCTCTTTCTTCTTATTACTACAAATAATCTAATCTATCAACTTTACTTCTTCTTAGTAATTTTTTTCTTAACAGTTTTTTTCTTAACAGTTTTTTTAGGAGCAGCTTTCTTTATAGCTACTTTTGATTTACTTATCTTTTTAGGAGCTACCTTTTTAACTTCTTTTACTAATTCCACTTCTTTCACTTCTTCTTTCACTTCTTCTTTAACAACCTTTTCAATCTTTTCTTTAACGGGAGTCTTAGAAGCTAAAATACTTAAAATATTATCAAGTTTGTTATTTAAAGCTTCAAACTCTTTTTTATATTGATCTAAACTAACTTTCTTATTTTCATTTTCTCTTCCCTCTCCTCTTCCAAAACATTCGCTACAAAAAATTGGCTTATCTGTAGTTGGTCTAAAAGGAACTTCGCAGTCTTTATGACATTTACTGCAAACTGCTTTAAACATTTTTTTATCTCCAAAACTCTCTCTAACAGTAAACTTTCTTTCACTTCTACCGCTAGATGTATCTTTATTGCTAAAACAGTTACTACAATATACTGGTTTATCACCTGTAGGTTTAAAGGGTACTTCACAGTCCTTTCCGCAATCTGCACAAACTGCCCGATGCATGGAAGGTCTATCTGATCGTCCACCTCTATTAAAATCAGAATTACGATTAGCGCCACTAAATCTATCTCCTCGATTAAAATTTCCCATATTATTTTTAAATTAATTAAATTACATTTATTCTTTTTATAATACTACTTTAAATACAAAGTGTCCAACATTTTACAATATAAAAATATAAATCACCCTCCTTCCACCTAAAACGAACAATGTAATTTACAAATTTATTGAAATTAAAATATTAATAAAAAATAACACCAGTCTTATATGTAAACAGCTCAACTAATATTAAACAATATACTGTTTTTATTCACTAAGCCCTGATTCTTCAAATTTTTCAGCTAATTTCTCTACATGCTTATGATTTTTACTTACAAACAAAACTCCAATTACTAAAAATATAATAAAATAAATAATTAACATACCAACATCTTTTATAAGAACTGGATAAAATACTCCGAATATAGCTTCTCTTAAAGCCCCAATACCATAAGTAAAAGGTAACCATTCATAAAGTCTCTGAAAAAATATAGGATTCATTTGAATTGGGAAAGTCCCACCAGCTCCGGCAACTTGCAATACCAAAAACACAACCCCTAATGCTTTTCCAATATTTCCAAAAAGACTAATTAAAGTATATATTATAGTGCAAAACACAAAACTTTGAAACATAGTTAAAACTACAAATAAAACAGGTTCAGCGGCGGAGACATTTAATAATAATAGACTACCTAATGATACTATTAAACCCTGAATAACTGCCAACATCACAAAAAAAGGATATTTTCCTAAATAATTTTCTAAAGGAGTAGGTTTAAAACCTACATTTTTACTTTTAGTTGTTAATAATCCAGCTAAAACTAAAATTCCCACCCAAAGAGATAATGTAATATAAAAAGGTGTCATACTAATCCCATAATACTCTACAGAGTACAAAGCATGTGTATTTAAATCTACAGGATTAGCCATAAAATCAGAAACTATATTTTTATTAGAAATAAGTATATCCGAAAATCTTTCAATATCTATTTTTTCATCAAACTCATCTAATCTACCACTTACTTTTGTTAGATCTTCTTGTAATTCTGGTAATTCTTTACTAAGTTTCATCATATCATCAGCAGTATCCTTCCCGCTATTTGCTATTTTATATAAAAAATCTTCTACAAGTGGAGTTCTTTTATTAATACTTGCAAGCAATAAAGTAAGATTTGATGAAAAATCAGATATACCAGATAAATATTTTTTTGAAGAAATAGTTAGATCAGTATCAATATCATCAATCAAACTATTTAAACTACTAATTATATTTAAATTTAAATTATGTATATTATCTAGTGTTACTTCAGTATTATCCTTATCATCTATTTCCTCTGCTAAATCATTTAACTCAACATATATATCATCTAATCTTATCAAAATAGTATCTATAATATTACTAAAAAAAGGTGTTAAATAATCTTTTTCATCTTTCGACAATTTATTAATTGTATCTATATAACCTCTAATTTCTCCAAAATCTTTTTGTAAAAAACTTATATATTGATCAACATCAACTACAAATTCATGAAGTTTATTAATAGAATCAAAAATATCGCTATATTTTGTATTTATAATTTTAATTTTATTAACTACTACGTCAATATCTTCCTTTGCCGTCTTTGCAGTAATATTTAATATATCATAACTACTATCTACAACTTCTAACTGATCACTTAAACTTAAAAAACTAGATATAATATTATTATTTAATGATATTATTGAAATTATAACATCACTAATTTTATTATTATTTAAATCAACATTATTTAAATTATCCAAATCATCTATTAAATTTTCTAACTTATTCAACTGATTATCTATTGTTGTATCTAGAGCATCTATTTGAGTAAATATTTCATTATCAAACTCATCAAGACTAATTTGAATAACCCGTATATTCATTGTTATTGTTTTTAAATCAGCAGAGCTTCCGCGAAGTATATCTATAATTCCAGGTTTATCTAATATAATTTTCTCTTTCAAGTCCAATACATTATTATCCAAATCTTCAAGGCTAATTTTAGCCAATTCAAGAGTTTCGGAAAAATCTTTTAAAGATTTATCTGCATCATTATTAATCTTATCCACATCTGTTTTAATATCTTTAGTAAAAGAAATTGAATCATCTAAAATATCTGAAACCAAACCTACGTCTCCAGCAGAAAGAGCAATAAGACTTGAACCGCTCTCAACTGTATCTGCAGTAGCGCCCAATCGATTAATTATAATAGGCATGTCTTCTATAAAATCATCTAAATATTTTTTATATGAATCAAATTTTTCTGTAATCTCCTCTGTTGTTAAACCAAGAGTTTCTAATGTTGAAAAAATTTCCTCAGTAAATGATTCGATAAAAGCATTACCAATTTCAGTTTGAAGCGTTGAAACTCCTTTATCAGTAATCTTAGGAACGATAGGATTTATTTTTTCATTTACATAATACTCTAAAGAAGGCTTCATCGGATTTTCATCTAAAACTGTAACCATTTTTGCTGAAAAATCACTTGGAATTACTATACTAGCGTAAGCTTCTCCAATTCTAGTAAACTTTATAGCTTCCTCTTCATTATCTATAAAAAACCATCCTAAAGTATTCTCTTCTTTTAAATTCTCTATAAGCTCTTCACCAATATTAACATCCTGTCCTAATAATGTTGCTCCTAAATCTTTGTTACATACAGCAACCTTAATTGCGCTAGTATTTCCATAAGGATCCCAAGAAGCATATATATTAAACCAAGCATAAAAAGAAGGTAATATTAATAAACCGCATATTAAAAAAAAGGTAATTTTATTTTTAAATATACCCCTTGCATCACTAATAAAAATTTGTAATATTTTCTTCATATAATAAATTCTATTCTCTAAATTATATATAGTATTTTTATATCCTACTTATATATTAAAATAATATATTTAGTAAAAAAAATATAACATGAATGCTATATTTTATCAATTTTCCACAGAATCATGAATAATGTTCAGACTAATTTACTATTTATAAACCCAACTATTAACCAAATCATGTAAAAAAATATTTATTTTTATAAATTATTTTTATAAATTATTTTTTATTACTTCTCTTTTTCATCACTAAATACTGAAACACCTTTAAGCTAAGATAGATTACCATTATTATATAAAATTTCTCAATCTTCCCCTCAACTAAGGCTGTATGTAAAATCATGAATGCAAAAGCTGGATAAGCCAATGACTGAACCCTCTTCCAATTTTGTTCGAGCCTTCTAACAGAATATATATTTGAGGTTATCGTAAGTATAAATAAACCAATCATAGCTAAAACCGAAAAAAACAAATGTGGAACAACAAATAATTGATCAATTGCAAAATAGTTCAGATATAAAAGTCCTATAGTATGAAATAATGAAAACCAAAATATCAAGATTCCAAATTGCTTACGATAATACATCCTTCTACTAAAAAAACTTAATTTAAAAATAACACTTATCGGTTTTATAAACATTATAAATATAAACATCAGTTCCGCTATCTTCCCCATAAACACAAACAAATCCTTCTCTGGAGAAAAAACTGACAAGAAAACTATAAAGATAGGTACAAGATATAAAGCTACAATATTTATTATTTTAATCTCACTAATTTTCATATATTTATTTTTTAATCCCTTCCCAAACCAAATCCAACATTACATCACTAGCTTTTTTCAGTTTTTTAGCATGGCAATATTTTATCAACATAAGAGAATTGCTCCAAAGGAAGATCGGTATTAAGTCGGCTTCTATATTTTTTATCTCTTCTTTTTTTATCCAGGTCTTCATCATCTCCCTCGCACCACTAAACTCTTTTTGCCAAGCATCCAAAGCTTTCTCTGAAACTTGCGGATCAACTTCGATCATAGTCATAAAAACAAAAGCATCATAATTACTCAGGAAATGAGCTACCATCCCACGAAGCATCACTTTAATGTTATTTTCAGCAGACTCAGAGTCGCTAAGGCTTTTGGATAGTGAAGCATAGATATCTCTTTTTATCTCGAGGTAGATTGTATCTACAAGTTCCTGTTTGGTTTTAAAATGCGCAAAAGGGGCTCCGCTGGACAATCCAACTTCAGTCGCAATCTGTGTAGTTGATGTCTTATCAATTCCTTGTTTAGCAAAAAGCTTCAATGCACTTCCCAATATTTTTTCTTTATTTGTCATAAAATATGTACTTTAGTTTTTTAAATACTTACTCAAGCTCATCACCGTTCAAATAAATATTAATATTCATATCCGTTGCATTTTTTAATCCCTCTCCTGCAAAACACAATGATAATGATTTTGCATAAAAAGTTTCCAGTCTTTCCGCTGATTCATCTGATTCGATTATGATATATAAATGAACCATATCAGTATAACCAACCATTTCAGTAGAATTCACAGCTTCTTGCCGATAATCAATCTGATTCTCAACACGATAATCAGTAAACTGCAAATCCATCATAGCACTAACCAATGTTATCTGTGAAGTTAGGCATAAAGCTGTTCCAGCTGTGAAGTATTCCAAAGAAGTAGGTGCTACAGGTCTATCATTATCTTTCATAAATTCATCTGAATATATTTCCCAAGTTTCTCCTGAAGACATAGAAGTAGTAATTTTATTCAAATATGGTCTTTCAATATTTCCTGCTGACTCAGAAATAGCAAATATTTCAAACTCCATATTTGCCAGGGCATCAAAATCTGGTAATCCCTCTTCTTCCTCTTCAACAACTGGTTTTAGATACTGTGGTTTTTTTGGCACATCAGTTATAGAACTTAGTCTAAGTTTATCAACAAAAGATTCTTTAGAAAGTGTTGTGCCTGGAATAGCTTTATAATTTTCAAAATGGTTTCCATTTACAACTAAAGTTGGTTCAATTACGGTTTCATTTTTCAGTGCTTCTCCTGCGGTCCATGAATTAAGAGCCATCTGTTTTATTTCTTGAATTATTTCTACAGGCGCACTACTTTCTATAATTATAGTTGTATTTGTTTCGTCTAAAAAACCAGCCCCATCAGCAGACATCATCTCATACCAATGAAATTTATTTAACACTTCTACTTTTACATTATCCAATTCAATACCTTTGACTTTGGCTGCTTTAATAATTTGCGTATGTAAATTCGCTGCCAAACCTCCAGTATAATAACTAAGTGGCGAAGGCCCAAAAGGATCTTCAACTTCATCAGCAATTAGATACCATCCGGTATAATCATCGATACCCACAGATTGTATCATACCCTTTTTCATCATAGGTGAATTTTCATTTTTCACCATTTCTGTGATTGCCACTATATTACTGTTATTGTTTCCCTCTATTTTATCGGCAACACTAGCTTGAAAAGATGTTGGAGCTAATACATCATCATTACGATCAATTACTTGATATTCTTGATAGTTATCATAACTTTCCCCCTTCACCATCATAAACGCAATCATATTTCTTTGTTCGCTAGGCATAGAAAACCAATAAATAAGAGCACCTAAGATTAAGATGATTATAATAGCCACAAAAGCTAAAACAATCTTATGTATTTTTTTCATATACTTTTTATAATTAAATATTACTAAGTAAGTACTTACTTAGTATATTACTCTTTTATTTTCTTATGTCAATATATAAAGATTATCGCTAATATTATTATATTACTAACTAACAAAAAAAGTATAAAAAATTATTCTTCTTTTTTATATAAATTATGGATAAACAATCCAAGTTCAATTCCCTCCTCTAACCAACTAAAAAATCAGCTAAATTTAACTGATTTTTTTACCGCACCCCGTTCGGGTGTAGAACTCAACTTACAAGGGGTTTCCGATGATTTCTGAGTACTTTATAACGGCTTGTGGGTCTAACTAAAATATAATTATACAAAAAAATTTAAAGACTATTTATAAAAATCATTTTCTATTTGATATATTAATTTTTGAAAATTATTAAATGATATTTTTAATTCATCATTGCGGTTCTTAAAAATATACCCCTCCTCATTAACGATAAAATCATTATGTGCAAACGAATTTCTAATAATTTTTATTTTATCCAAATTTTTAACGTTTACAATATTTTTCTTCTTATAGTAATCGCTTATAAATAATAAAGTTGCTAATTTTATAATACCAAAATATTGATTTAACAAAGGATTTAAAACTTTAAATTTATTTTTAAAACTTTTCCTTATTTCACCTAAATTTATACTATTATTTTCATTATCAAAAATATTCAAAACAAATTCTATATATTTTAAATTAGCATTCAATTGAAGTATGTCTTTATTTTTATTCATAAAATTTAATTATTTAAAAATTATAAAAACATTAATTGGTCTTATGTATCGAACCCAAAAACACTCGGCTTTCGGGTCTCTTTCACAGAAATGTCAATGCACGGGGTCGTGGATGATGTTAGAACTGTTTTAATTGAAAATGCTAGGAAATATTGAGCCATAGATTATTATCTATCTTTATCAAATCTCTCAAATTCCCAATATAATTTAAACCATTTCGCCCACATAAATAGAATGGCTGTGGATAGTCTATTTCTTCAATTTCCTCATATTCTTACCTTCCAAAAAATTTCCACTATTCACAACTTTTTTATTAGTTTTTTTCTCCAACTCTAATCTCGCCTTTTTAGAGATACTGCCGCCTTTTTTGCTTGCTTTTTTATTCTCTTTCATCCCTTTAGCACGCATATTTTCAGCAATTTCCCGTGTAGACATTTCCGCTAAGGCAGTAAAAATCAACTCCGCCTCAGACATATGATCCCGCAAATTTTCTCGCTTCAAGTCCTTGATTTGCTTATGCCCCTTAACAGACACTCCACTCCATTCTTCATGAATAATATTTGTCAAAATCGCATACTCTTCACCTTTTTCAATATCATTATTACTCCAATAATCAGTTAGCTTATTTCTAGTTTCCTGTCCCATCATTCGCCTCTGTATCCACCCCTTGTCTCTTCCATGCTTTGTCCAGTTTTCTCTTGCTCGATTAATTGATTTTTCTGGATCAGTAATTTCTTCCATTCGTTCATAGCCAACTTTAGCCAGCCAAAGTTTAATGGGTTCAGCCTTTTTACTTGGCACGGATTGTACCAAGCGAAGTATTGTTTCTACGTCCGCTACATCGGTCTCACGCATTTTCCCATCTTCAGCAGTCATTTTCAACTGGTTACAAATTGTAACCAGTTCAGAACCCTCTTTCTTTAGCCTATTTTTAAGCACTTTCCAATAATTTCTAGATAACTGAAAATTTTTCTGCTCAGTTAAAACTGCAATAATATCAATCACACTAAAATACCATTTTTCTTTATTCTCATCCCATTTTCTACGAACAGGATGATCCTCAAAAATTAAAATTGATTTATTATTTTTACTGCTCATAAACTTATAATTATTATACTTAAAGTATAGCATAACAAAAAACATATTTAAAAATATAAAAAACATCGCTAAAAGCGACATTTTAAACAAACGCACGGGGTTGTGGACGATGTTAGAACTAAGATTATTCCTCAATAATCTTATACCCTGTAAAAATAGAATCACAAATAAAATCCTCTAACAGACTAAATTCTTTTAGTATTTGAGATTTTTGCAGATATTTATAATAAAAACTTTTATTCTTTTGGCTAATAATAGCTGGAGCTAAATTCTCTCTCAAAAGCATTAAAACCATCACTATGCGCCCTATACGACCATTGCCGTCAGAAAAAGGATGAATCTGCTCAAAATTACTATGTACTTTACTTATATGAGCTATTACATCATCTGTTTTCTTATTTATATCTTTAAATAAATCTTTCATTAATTTTGGGACACTCAAACAATTAGCCGTTGGTACATTAGACCCGACTATACGTACACCATGAGATCTATATCTGCCAGCATCATCACAAATTCCATTCATCAAAATACTATGAAATTTTAACACCAAAGACTCATCTATTTTCAAATTGCTATTTATTATTCTAAATAAATACTTCAAAACTACCTGATGATTCTTAGCCTCTAAATGCTCTATTAAACTTCTGTCCTCTATATTCGCATTTCGAAACAAAATTGCTTCTGTATCAGCTTGAGTCAAAGTGCTTCCTTCGATACTGTTGGAATTGTAAGTTAACTGCAAAATAAATTCATTAAACAAATCATCCCTGCTAATTATTTTTTTTATTATATTTTTATTATCTTTGCTTTTTTTATATAACAAATTTTTCTTAGCATCTAATTCATTGTCAGGAATTATTTTTTCACCAGTATACTTTTTATATAATTCATCAATCTTATCTTGTTTTTTCTTGTGCGGAGTTGATTTATTGTTTATCCAACTATTTATAGTAGCAAAAGATACTCCAAGTTCCCGAGCTAAAGACTCTTGAGTCGATCTTGATATTCTTTTAATTAATTTTAATTTTTCACTTATTTTCATATAATCTAAATATACAAAACTTTATAAACTTTGTCAATATTTTATAACTTTATAAAGTTTGATAAAAGCTTATCAAAAAAATAACTCTAGAATTAGAGATATTTTAAACAAATGCACCCCGTTCGGGTATAGAACTCAATTTACAAGGGGTTTCAAATGGTTTCTAGCATCTTTACAACGGCTTGTGGGTATGGCTTTATTTTATCAAAATGGGACAAATGGGACACTATAAAAGGGGTTTATCGGTATCCCATTTTATAGAGAATGAGACAAATGAGACACTACTTTATAATATTACTATATTTTAAAATAGCAATAACTGGCGATTGAACTCCATCAACATATTCCTTAATAGAAATTGTGTCTATCTCGCTATATTTATCACAAAATTTATACAAAATAGAGTATATATCTTTAATTAAAATTATATAATTTCTCTCTTTATCCTTTGCGTTCTTTCTCAAAATAATTATTTTTTCGTCATTAATATCCAATATTCTATATTTCTTACCCATTTGACTATCAATAACAACATCTTTACGAATAAAATGATAAATAGCTAAAAGATGATTCAGAGTCTTTAATTTCTTTATAATATCATCTAGGCAAAATTTTAATTGTGGGTAGATTAATGCCAATAATCTTCCCTGTCTATCTTCATATCCCTTCTCTCCGTGAACAAGATTACATCTCACTGAATAGAAAGATTCCCAAATTGCTTTAAATTTCTCATCTTCATTATCAGAATCACTAAATACTTTTTGCACGTCTTTTTTATTTTCCTTAGACCCAATTTTAATATATAAATCTTCTCTTTCTAATAGCGCAAATAATTTCACTGAAAAATCATTTATTAAATTACTTTTAATATCAGAAGAAATTAGATTATCTCCAGAATTCTTAAAATCACGCTTATCTTCATAGCTAGGATATTTATTAACTATTTTTCTCCAAAGTTCATATGCAATATTTACAGCTATAAATAAGCCTAAATATCTATCAAAAAAATCATTTTCATCATTATGCTTATTTAACCATTTTTCAGATTTTTTTAAGTATACTCCTAAAAGAAGATATTTTATATTATCTCTTTCTATTCGATCCTTTTTTAATACATATAGAATATTCATAATTAACTTAGTTCGGAATTATCTAACCTTCTAAATAAATGGGAAAGCAAACCTAAGGCATCTAGACAATCCTGTTCTGAATATAAGCCCGACTGTCTTAAATCCTCCACCGCTTCATGAGACAAGGGACATCTGAATGCTTGCCACATAGCTATGACTAAACCACGATGTCCTTCTTTAACATTATTAATGGTGTCATTTTCAAAATCATTGCCATCTGGCTTTTTAAATTTTTTGGTCACTGACAAAACTGGATTACTCAAAGAAAATATATTTTCTAACAAATTTCTATCGGTTAAACTCGATCCGGTTTTGTTTTTAACATCATTTTTATACTTTATAATACCTTGATACACAGCAGTATAATAATCACCGCTCTTATAATAAGGAAAGGTTAAATCATGCAAAGATTGATGTAAATTTCTCCAATGGAAAAATGGATATGGTTTAATAATTCTTTGCAACCCCTTTAAACTATTAGAGGCCTTTTCATTTGAAATTTCAGAGTCTTTCACTAATGCATTTATAATTGATTCCAAGTTATCATTTATCTCTTTGGGAATATGCTCTCTCCATTCGCCAATTTTTAACCCTGTTGATTCTTCTAATTTTTCTTGTTTTATCAAAGCTCTCTTGGCGCGCCAATCCCCCTCAAGCCATCTCAACATTTTTTGCAAGTAACTTCTCAGTTCAATTAATTCTGGATAATCCCAATTTAAAGACTGTCTATTTGTACCTATAACATCTTCACCTAGATCATCAATGAAATCCACTTCGAGCCAACCTGTTAAATAAGTAAAAAAGTGACTAGAAGTGCTGTCAGAAAAATATTCTGGCAGATTAACTAATTTTTTTCTAGAAAATAACGTTATCCCCTTCATATTAGTTGAAGGCGGAATAGGTTTTTCAGCTGCGATTAAATGCCCCCTAACTACTAATTTATGCTCATAATCAGAATCTAGTCTCAAATCTTCAGGAATTGTCCATTCAACCTCTTTAATTATCTGATTATATTTTTGTTCATTATTTATTAAAATAAAATCGTCACTATTGTGTTTTATATAAATTTTAAAACCAGAATCCATAATAAAAAATTTGGAAAGACTATCTGCTAACGACTCAGAATTAAAATCACTCGCGCGTTTTATATCTCTCAGTATCACAATTGTGCCACTATCTTGATCAACGTCGATATCAAAATCTATAATTTCTGGATTATAGTTCTTTTGTTTATCGGGATCAGTTTCGGATAATATATTATCCCATTTCATTAAAAATGAGTTTTTCTTTTTTTTCTTTACTGTCGTAACTTCAATTTCGTGAGCTATTCCAAAGAAGGAAAGTTTACCTAAACCTTTCTTGCCAATAATTTTTCTTCCTCCAGAAGTTTCTTCATTAGATTCTGCCACTCTTCTATTACGACCAATTCTTAAAAATTTATCATTTATATCGCTAAACGACATTCCGTGACCATTATCAGACACCATAATTTCCTTACTACCATTATCATCAAGAGTTATATAAACCTCAGATGCATCTGCATCTCTAGAATTAGCAACCAACTCGGCAATAACAGGCGGCAAGGTTGAATACATTCTTACACCAAGATGCTCAATAGTATTTGGTGTAAATGTCATTTGTAGTTCTGGTTTATTCATAATCTTTAATAATTACCTCACCTATTTGCTTAGCATATAGCGGTGGAACAGCATTTCCAATCATTCTTGCTATCGAGGAAATGCTTTTTCCTATAAATTTATAAGTACCAGGAAACGTTTGCAATGTTGCCCCTTCTCTTATTGATATAGCTCTGTTTTCCTCAGGATGACCAAATCTACCGTTAGATAAACTAAAAAACTTTGTTGTAATTGTAGGAGCTGGCTTATCCCAAGACATTCTTCCATAAGTATCATTAAAAGAAATATTGCTACCAGTTTTCTTATAAGCATCAATTTGCAAATCAGTATCTGCCCAAGATTTTCTACTTCCTCCGTTTTTTGGTGTTAACTTTAATCTTTTAATATTTTTTTCACTTAAACCAGCGACTGAATGCATAAATGACGATAAGTCTTTATGTCCAGCAGCAATCTTGGCAAATCCATTTTTTTCACCAATAAAATCAGAAACTACGGGTTTTGTTTTTTTTGGTTTTGGAAATATTTTATTTTTATTAACTCTATTAGCAATTAAAGAGAATCTTTTTCGAGTTTCTGGAACTCCATAATTATTTAAATTAACGACATCATATGTCACTTCATACCCCTGTATTTCTAACTCTTTAACGAATTTATCTAAACCGCTTTCTTTATGCTTACTTAATATCCCTGGAACATTTTCAACAATAACGTATCCAGGATTATAATATTTTATAAACCTATGAAATTCATGAAGAAGATTTTTTGATTTTTCTGATTTATTTTTATTTGTTCTAATAATGGTCCAATACTGACACGGACTACAACCAGCTAAAATCAAACTATCATCATTTTTTTTAATATCTAGTTCATCTTCTAAAAATTCTTCTTTTAACTTGCTAACGTCTTTTAAAATATATTTAGCCCCCTTTATATTGGCCTCATAAGTTAACTTACAATCTGGGTCAAAATCAATACCGGCCAATATCTTTATTCCAGCTTTTTGTAAACCAAAACTCATACCCCCGCCAGAGCAAAAAAAATCTATAGCTTTTAATTTTTTATCTATTTTTGGCATAAAAATATCTAAAAATATATTTATTTATATTATAAATATAGCTCAAAAACACCTAAAAGTAAAGTTTAGTTACCAACAGTTTACCTACTTCAAGGACCTGGACTACCCTTGTGGGTTGCGTCATTAATGTAGTTGTAATAAGTAAATATAATTATGCAAGACATAACGCAATCTACAACAAAAACCGTCACATACGGACAAATTAGGGCAAATGAGGAAATAAAAGAAGCTCCATTTCGGTATTGCCTATATGCCAGAAAATCAACTGAAGAAGATGAAAGACAAGCTCTTTCAATTGATTCTCAAATCAAAGAAATGCTACAACTAGCACAAAAAGAAAATCTGGCAATTGTGGATGTTAAAAAAGAATCCCATTCAGCAAAAGATTCAGGTAAACGACCAGTTTTCAATGAACTGCTTCAAGATGTAAGAGCGGGAAAATTCAATGCCATCCTTACTTGGGCGCCTGACAGAGTGAGCCGTAATGCAGGCGATCTTGGATCAGTAGTTGATTTAATGGATCAAGGACAATTAAAAGAGATACGAACTAATGGGCAAGTTTTCAAAAACTCTCCAAATGAAAAATTCCTTCTTATGATTCTCTGCTCTCAAGCGAAACTTGAAAATGATAATAAAGGAATTAATGTTAAACGAGGCATGCGAGCTAAATGTGACATGGGAATTAGACCCGGACACTGCCCTCTTGGATATCTCAATGAAAAACTAGCGGTCAGAGGAAAGAGTAGAATATTAATCGACCCAGAAAGAGCTCCTATTATAAAGCAAGTATTTGAAAAAGTTGGCAATCAAATGATTACGGGATTAGCGGTTTATAAATGGCTAAGAGATGAAACTGAATTCACCACCAGGACAGGTAAAAAATTAACACTAAGCGGATTATACAGGCTACTCGGAATGACATTCTATTATGGCGAATTTGAATACCCTATGAATTCAGGAAACTGGTATCAAGGAAGTCATGAGCCACTTATCACAAAAGAGTTGTTCGAAAGATCTAGAGATAATCTACAATCTTCTCCTAGGCAAAGATACGGACTTAATGAATTCCAATTCACCAAACTAATCAGATGCGGAAACTGCGGAGGTGCAATAACAGCTGAAGAAAAAATAAAAAGACTCCCAGACGGAAGTCAAAAACGATATGTATATTATCATTGCACTAGACATGTGGACACGAACTGCCGTGAGCCATACATCAAGGAAGAAGAATTACTAAATCAAGTAGTTGAGATGGCTGACAAACTAGAATTCAAAGATAACGCAATATATAAAAGAATAAAAGAAGAAATAAAAAGATTCAACATGATGGCCTCAGCTATATCTAGAGGAGACACTAAAAGCAAATCAAAAATAAAAGAAAAAGGCGCAGATATTAAAGCTTATATAAAATATATTTTAGAGAATGGAAAGATTGAAGAAAAGAGAGAAATGCTTGGAAATTTAAACAGTAAATTGATTCTTGAGAATA
This sequence comes from uncultured Gammaproteobacteria bacterium, assembly GCA_964390115.1. Taxonomy (GTDB): domain Bacteria; phylum Patescibacteriota; class Patescibacteriia; order Patescibacteriales; family UBA12465; genus JAIPJA01. Next base: position 309 of record CAYMGT010000016.1, on the reverse strand, counting down.
AAAAATTAAAAATAAACAATATTAGATAAATCTTAATTCTAATTTATCTTTTACTGCTTCCCAATTTTTCATTTTACTTTTTAATAAATCATAAAATTTCTTATCATGATTTTTATACCTCACATGACACAGTTCATGAGTAATCACATAATCAATACATTCCTTAGGAGCTTGAATAAGTAAAGGATTTAAAAATATCTTTTTCTCCTTTAAATAGCTTCCCCATCTTTTGTTCATTTTTCTAATTAATAGACTTGGTTCAGAATCATAACTAAAGTTTTTCAAAACTTTTTTATATTGTTCTTTAAA
>CAYMGT010000015.1:0-17820 GCA_964390115.1 uncultured Gammaproteobacteria bacterium | reverse complement strand
GGTAAGTCTTCAGCTTGGATCAAGAAAAAAACAAAAAAATTACCAAGAGGAAGTCTTTGGGCAAAAGGATATTTTGTTTCCACTGTTGGTGTCGATGAAATGACTATTCAAAACTACGTTAAACACCAAGAGCATCATCAGGTAAATATACAAAAATTACCCTTATAGTATATCGCCCACATAGTGGGCAAGATAAATACCACCGGCTATTTTGCCGGTGGTAGTTTATTTACTAATTAGTTTTTTTATTATATAATATATAAATAAATTAAAATAATTTATGGCTAATTTATATAGAAAATATAGACCAAAAACTTTTGCAGAAGTTTTCAGTCAAAATCATATAAAAATTACTCTACAAAATGAGATTATTGGCGATAGTTTAAGTCATGCCTATCTTTTCTATGGCCCAAGAGCAGTGGGTAAGACTACCTTAGCTAGAATTTTAGCTAAAAGTGTTAATTGTTTGAATAGACAGGAAGCTGAGCCTTGTAATGAATGTGAAAATTGTCAAATTATTGCGAGTAACCAAAGTTTGGAAATAATTGAAATTGATGCAGCTAGTCACACAGGAGTTGATAATGTCAGAGAAAATATCATAAATTCAGCTCAAATACCACCCTCTAAACTTAGTTATAAGGTGTTTATTATAGATGAAGTCCATATGCTTTCAATTTCAGCTTTTAATGCCTTATTAAAGCTACTAGAAGAACCACCCAAGCAAACAATGTTTATACTCTGCACAACTGAGGTGTACAAGATACCTGAGACAGTAATTTCGCGCTGTGAAAGATTTGATTTTAAAAAAGTATCCATAGCTGATACAGTTAAAAAATTAGAGTATATTCTAAAGCAAGAAGGTGTAAAAAGTGATGATCAAGTTTTAGAGTCTATAGCTAAGCAAGCTAATGGCTACTTACGAGATGCCGAGAGTTTATTAGATCAAGTTTTATCTTTAAAAAAAGAAGGTAAAATAAATTTAGAGGATGCTAAATTAGTGTTACCACAAAGTAACTTATCACAAGCAATTATTTTTTTAAGACATTTGTATCTAAAACAATCTAGTCAAGCAATAAGTTTGTTAAATGATTTAATAACCAAAGCCGTGGAACCTAAAATTTTTAACCAAGACTTAATAATATTAAATAGAAGAATTTGTCTAGATAAAATTGATCCTAATTTATCATCAAAATTAGGTCTTGATCTTGGCCCTAGCTTAGAAAAAGATTTAATTGAGTTAGAAAAAGACATTGACTTAGAAATAGCTCTAAAATTTTTAGAAGAGTTCATAAATCTAGAAAATAAATTAAAAAACTGCGATTTAAGTCAATTACCACTTGAGGTGGTTATTATAAAATTAAGTGGATTAAGCACTAAAACAAGTTTTATCGACTATAATTTAAGTAATAAGCCAAAGAAGGAAAATAATCTTGTGCCTACATCTAATTTGGGTTTAAATCAAGATAAAAAAGATTTTGATACTCTTACTTCAAAACAGGCAAGTGTTTTAAAAGAGACTAATAAAGAAGTAGTAAATATTAGTATTAAGGAAGTGCAAAGTAAATGGAAGGAATTTTTATTGACAATAAAAAAACATAACCATTCTTTAACTTTTATACTACAAAATTGCTTTCCTAATAAAATAGAAGATGGAAAAATTAATCTTCTTTGTAAATATAAATTTCATGAAGAAAGACTGAAGTCAGCTGCTACTCTTGAAACTTTAGAAAAAATTTGTCAGCAAGTATTTAAAAAAAGATTAAAAATTAAAGTACAATTAGACAGTAACTTAAATATTTCCCAGTTAACAAATTCAACTACTAACAAGGAGTCTACAGCAAATAAAATTGAAGTTGACAAACATGAGGATAAAAAGCAGTCTGCTAAGGAAAATAAAAACAATTTAAATAGTGTTTTAAATATTTTTGGTGGGGAAATTATCAGTTAAATTAAATAAAAAAATATGTTAGATATAAAAAAAATTATTAAGCATCCGAAAGAAGTTGAATTAGCCTTACTTAAAAAATTAGATAAAGGTAGTTTTAATTTAACAGAAATTATTAATTTGGAAATGAAGCGAAAGCATATAATTACCGAAATGGAAGCTTTACAGGCTAAAAAAAATCAGTTTACCAAAACTCGTCCCAGTGAAGAAATAATTTTAGAAATGAAAAATAATACTCTAGCAGTTAAAGAAAAAGAAAAAACTTTAAAATTACTAAGCATTGAATTAAATGATCAATTAGCTTCTTTGCCTAATTTACCAGCTGAGGATGTTGTCTCAGGTGATAAGGAGAATAATAAAGTTATTTTCAGCTATAGTGATAAACCAGAATTTAATTTTAAAGCTAAAGATCATATAGAGCTAGCTGAGAATTTGGATATTATTGATTACAAGAGAGCCACTAAAATGTCTGGTAATGGTTTTTGTGTATACAAAGGTGCGGGTGCTTGGCTAGAGTGGGCTTTGTTAAATTTTTTTCTAGAGTATCACGCAAAAAATTCTTATCAAATGCTAATTCTACCATTACTTTTAAATGAAGATTCTGCTTTTGCTTCTGGACATTTACCTAAGTTTAAAGATGATTTGTATTGGACTCAAGATAAACTCTGCTTAAATGCTACGGCTGAGATGATGCTGACTAATTATCATAGAGATGAAATATTTAAGGAAGGTGATTTACCTTTAAAATATTTCGCTTATGCTCCTTCGTTTAGAAGGGAAGCGGGTAGTTATCGACGGGAAGAGAGAGGTATGATCAGGGGGCATCAATTTAACAAAGTGGAGATATTTCGTTTTACTAAGCCAGAAAATTCTTGGCAAGCTTTCTCTGAAATGACCGAAGAGATAAAGGCTATTATGGAAAAATTAGATCTTCATTTTCAACTCAGCCAATTAGCGGCTAAAGATTGTAGCGCTGCTATGGCCAAGACCTTAGACATAGAGGTTTGGATTCCAAGTATGAGTATATATAAAGAAGTTAGTAGTATTTCCAATGCTACTGACTATCAAGCTAGAAGATCTAAGATAAGGTATAAGTCAGAGTTAAGTGGTAAAAATGAGTTTGTTCACACCCTAAACGCTTCCGGACTAGCTACTAGTCGTTTAATACCAGCTATTTTAGAACAAAATCAGCAAGCTGACGGAAGTGTTATAATACCTAAAATATTGCATAAATATTTAGATAAGAATTATCATATTTTAAAATCTATCTAAATGAAGAAAAGCTATAAATTTAGAATAAGTTATATTTTTTTGTTAATAATTTTTTTTATTAGCCTTTTTTTAATTAAAGTAAATTTTAAAAAAGTCGAAGCTAAGGAAACTTATCCAAAGTTGGTTAATTATTATTTAAATTGGACTATTAACCCTTCCGATGCTAAAGATTTGGCTAAATGGGATGTTTTAATTTTAGATATGGAAATACAGGAAAGTGGTCCAGAGATCATTAGAGAAATTAGGCGTCTTAATCCAGAAATAAAAATATTAGCCTACATTGCCTCTCAAGAAGTAATTGACTATAGTCGTGGAAATTTTAGCCTAGAATCTACTCTTAGGGCTAAACTCTATAGGCAGATAAGTGAAAATTGGTGGCTAAAAGATAAAGATTCAAATAAGATAATTTTTTGGCCAGGAACAAACATGCTAAATGTCAGTGATGGTTGCGGATTATCGTCTCAGGGAGAAAGATGGAACGATTTTTTACCTAAATTTGTTAGTCGTGAAATTCTTAGTACAGGACTTTGGGATGGAATTTTTTATGATAATATTTGGGGTGATATAAGTTGGTTAAATTCTAACATTGCTATTTCTAATAATAAAAATATATCAGAATCAGAATTAAATAACCTTTGGCTTAAAGGTACAGAGAAAATATTACAAAATACTCGCAAATTAAACCCTCAAGCCATTATTATTGGAAATGGTAAAGTTTTTTTTGATTATCAATCTCACTTAAATGGCATGATGTTAGAAGGTTTTCCTTCTGAGTGGGAAAATGGAGGTGCTTGGTCAGGATCGATGGAGACCTACTTTAAATTAGATAAATATAATAAAGAACCAAAAGCCAGTATCATTTTACGTTTTGGCGGTAGTGAAAATTATCAAAGTTTCCGTTATGGAATAAGCTCAGCTCTCTTAGGTGATGGGTATTTTGGTTATAACTTAAGTCAAGAGGTTCAGGGTCAACTTTGGTGGTTCGATGAATATAATATAAATTTAGGAAAAGCCCAGAGCTCAGCCTATAATTTAACTAATTATTCTGATAATAATACTATAGAAGAAGGCTTGTGGCGAAGAGATTTTTCTTTAGGTGTATCTATTGTAAACTCCAGTTCAAAAAAACAAAAATATGTTTTTGAAAAAGAAGAATTTGAAAAAATTAGCGGTTATCAAGATCCAAAAATAAATAATGGTATGCTGGTAAATTATGTTAACTTAGAGCCTAAGGATGGTGTAATTTTACTTAAAAAAAATACTGAGATTATTGATTCTGTTTTTGATAATGGTTCATTTGTTAGAGTTTTTAATGACCTTGGTAAACAACAACAAAATGGTTTTTTCTCCTATAAAGCTAATTTTCCTGCTCAAAGTCAAATTATAGTCTCTGATATTGATGGAGATAATAATTTAGAGATCTTAGTTAACTATCAAGGAGAAATAAAAATCTATAAAAATGGGCAGATTATTAAAAGTTTTAAGCCTTTTAATGCTAATTTTTTAGGAGAAATCTCTATAGCTGTAGCTGATCTAAATAGTGATAAGACTAAAGAAATTATTGTGGGAGCGGGGAAGGGCGGGGGTCCACATGTAAGAGTTTTTTCTAAGGATGGCGTGCCTTTAATTGGTGGTTTTTTCGCTTATGATAAAGAGTTTAAAGGTGGAGTAAATGTAGCTGTTTTAGATTTAGATGGCGATGGCAATAAAGAGATTATAACTGGTGCCGGTCAGGGCGGGGGTCCACATGTAAGAGTTTTTTCTAAGGATGGCGTGCCTTTAATTGGTGGTTTTTTCGCTTATGATAAAGAGTTTAAAGGTGGAGTAAATGTAGCTGCGGGCAATGTTAGTGGTGATTGTAATGGAGAAATAGTTGTGTCAGCTGGACTAGGTGGCTTACCTCGTGTTAAAATATATAATAAAGATGGGAAAATGATTAATGAATTTTTAGCTTATGATAAAGATTTTTTAAGTGGTGTGAAGATTGTCCTTAGTGATTTAAACCAAGATGGTAAAAAGGAAATTTTACCAGCAATATTAGAATTTTAAATATGACTAAAAAAAAAGAAACAATTGAATATAGTAGAGAAGAAGGTAATTTATCTGTTGTAAAAGATGACAACGATAAAGATATAGACCTTAACTCTAGCCAAGGTCTAAAATTAAACTCAGGCGGACTAAAAATGGGTAAGGGGGCTAATATAGTAATTGGTAAAATTGATATTAATTCAGGTTTTAAAAAACGACATGAAAAGCACTATCGAGATAATAAATTTCATTTAATTGCTGACTTATCAATGGCGGTTGTAATAATTGTATTATTACTGGCAGTATTATGGTTAAGTTTTTGGCAACCTAAAAAACAAGTAAATTTAAATTCAAAAGCCTCTTCAGTAATCGAGAGTGGATCTTTGGAAACTTTTACCTTAAATTATGAGACAAAGAATAAGACTGAAGATGTTAGTGTATCTGTTAAATTACCAAAGAACTTTGAATTAATAGACACTTTCCCAAAAACCTATGATGAAACTAGTAATACCTTTAAACTATCTAATTTAAGCGCTGGTTCAAACGGTGAAATAAAAATTATTGGTTATATTTTTGGAGAGCTAGGTTCTCATCAAGGTTTAGGATTTGTTTTTAATTGCTCGACTTGTGGTAAAAACGGAATTTTAAATTCTTTATTATATAATATTGAAAGTTCAGCTATTGACATGCAAGTTTTAGTTCCTGATAAATTCTATAACAACCTAGAAACTCCACTTAAAATCAATTTAAAAAATACTAGTTCAAAAAATTTACACAAGTTAGTTATTGAAGCAGGAAATAATTGGCGTTTTAGTAACAATGAAAATATCTACAATAATAAGCTGATAATAGATGAGTTAAGAAGTGAAGAAAGTAAAGAGATAGAATTTAACCTTGTTCCTCTTATAGATCAAGAAAAAACGGATTTAGTTTTACAGTTAAAAATTGAAAAGAATAATGTTCTATATGAACAAAATACTTTCAAAAAATCTGTTTTAATTAGTAACCCTAAACTTAAAACTAATTTACGTATTAACTCTACCAATTCCGATATATCTAAAACTGTAAGTTTCTCCTTAAATTATCAAGACCAAGAAAATGAAAATATTTCTAATTTAAATTTTAAAATAAAAACACCTGAGGATTTTAAACTAACTAATTTACGCTTAAAAGAATCTAACGCTAATTTAAAAGTTATTGATAACTTGATTATAGTAAACAAAGTTCCTTTAAAAAATCAGGAACAAATGATTAACTTTAGCGCTGACATTGAGAAGGTGCAAGCTAAAATTAATCAAAGTTTTAAGCTGTTAACTGAAACATCTTACTTACTTTCAGACCAAACTATAAATTATGATGTTGAGAGCGAAGCCTTAAAGCTAAACTCTGAAATTAAGGCCGAAGCTAAAGCCTATTTCTATAGCCCCCAAGGTGATCAAATTGGTATTGGACCACTTCCACCTGTGGTTGGCTTACCCACTACCTATTGGCTATTTTTTGATATTTCTAATTTTGGCAATCAATTAAGTGATATAAGTCTAAGTGGACAATTAGCTAGAAACGTATTTTGGGAAGACCAAAAAAATTTACTTAGAGGAAATTTACGCTATGGAGCTAGTAATAAAAGTTTTGTTTGGGAAATAGATAATCTTAGTTCAGATGATAAGACTAGTTCTCGTTTTGCTGTTAGATTGCTAGCTGATAGTGACATGGTGAGTGAAACTCCTATTCTTCTAGAAAATATGTATTTGAGTGCTTATGATAATTTTACCAAAAAAACCATAAGCTACAAATTAGCTGATATAGATACTAATTTAATTTTTGATAAACTTTCCCAAAACCAAGGAGAAGTACAACCTTAGTTTTTTTTATGATTGATTTTTTTAGACAACAGCTTAAAGCAAAATATGAAACTTTAAATACTATATTTATAGATAAAAAAAAGTTGTTATCTAATTTGTCTTTGCTCAAAAAGATTCATCCTCAATCAGATTTAATTCCTGTTTTAAAGGCTAATGCCTATGGACACGGTTTGAAACAAGTTTGTAAAATTTTAAATAAAACCTCACTTAAGACAGTGGCGGTAGATTCATTTCCTGAAGCTCAAATTGCTCTTAAATATTTTAAAAAGAATTTATTAATTCTTAGTGAAATGCCCAAGGAGACCTATGGCTATTGTGATCTAAGTAAAACAGAATTTTGTATATATAATGAAATAACTTTAAAATATTTAGCTCTAAAATACGGCAAGAAAATAAAAATACACTTATTCTTTAATACAGGAATGAACAGAGAAGGAATTAAAGAAGCTAAAACTTATATTGAAAAAAATATTAAATATTTAAATGAAGTATCTTTAGTGGGTGCTTGTAGTCATTTACTAGCCTCAGAGAGTGGGTCAAATAACGAAATTAACAATAAGCAAGAGAATGAATTTGCTCAAATAGTAAATATTTTACAATCTAATGGTTTTAAGAAATTAAAGACTCATTTAGCAAATTCAGGTGGTATATTTACTCTTAAAAACAAATATTCAGCCTATAGATCAGGTATAAGTCTATATGGTTATAATATATTAGATAAAAATCACTATAATTATAAGGTAGCTAATAATCTTAAAGCTTGTTTGAGTTTAGTTTCTACCATAGTTTCAATTCAAGAAATAAAAGCCAATGAAAATGTGTCCTATAGTTTTAGTTATAAGTCTAAAAAACCTTGTTTAATTGCAGTCATTCCTTTTGGCTATTTCGAGGGTTTAAGTAGAAAGCTGTCTAATAAGTCGCAACTAAAGATAAAAGCTCAAGGTGAGGAGATTTGGGCTAAAATTGTTGGGTCTGTGTGTATGAATTTAACCTGTTTAGAGGTGGATATAAAGTATAGAGATATTATTAAAATAGGTGATAAGGTTGAAATAATCTCTTGTAATAAAGAATCAAGAAACTCAGCAGAGAATTTAGCTAAAGAAGAGGGAACTATTGTTTATGAAACTCTAAGTCGTCTCAGGGATAATATAAGAAGAAAAGTGATATAACATAAAGATTATTATATGTCAAAGAAAAAGAAATATCGTAAAATAAAGAAAAAAGATTATAAGGATAAAAGTTTACAAAATCCTTTTTTTAAAGATAGAAAGCAGGGAAGAGGGTCCAAGAAAAATACTTTTCGTTTTAAAAAAATAATCCTTTTAATGTTTACTATAGCTATATTCACTACTGCTTTATGGTTTTTTTATCTTTCAAATACTTTTAAAATAACTTCTATTGAAATAAGTGGAGAGTTTAGAGTTAGTCAAGAAGAAATTGAAAATTTGATTAAAAGAAACCTAGAGGGTAGAAAATTTATATTTCCTAATGATAATATTTTTGTCTTAAATAAAGAGATTATAATTGAAGACTTACAAAATAATTATAATTTTGCTAAAATAGAAGTATCTAAAATTATTCCAGATAAATTAAGCATCGTACTATCTGATCGTCAATATAGGGCGATTTGGTTTGAAGAGGGAAATTATTACTATATTGACGATCAAGGCTATGTTTTAGATAAAATAAATACCTTAGAAGAGATAGATTTAGACAATTATCCCATTATTGAAAATCAAAGTGCTATTTTAATTAAAGATAATATTGTTAATAAAGAAATAGAAAGCATAGATTTTATTTTACAAGCTTGGCAAAGTTTTAAGGAGGAAAAGTCAGATTTAAGTATAGAAAAATTTATTATAAAAAATGAAAAAAATAGTTTAAATTTACAATTAGCTAGTGGTCCAGTTTTGTATTTAAATTTATTAGAAGACTCTAAGGAACAGATAAATAACTTTATCATTCTATACCAAGAGGAAATTAAGGATAATATAGATAGTTTAAATTATATAGATCTAAGATATAATGAAACAATTTATTATAAATAATAATAAACAATATGGAAGGAATTTTTAAATTTACTTTTGCTCTAGCTATACTACTTTTTTGTTTGTTAGTTGTTGGTGTATTTCTACTTATCATAAAGATAGTTCTAATGTTTAACACTGAAGTAAGCTTAATGGGACTAATTATTACTTATCCTTAGGAACCTTATTTTATCTTATAAAGAGGGATCTAATTACTTAATTGTTATGTTTTGTTGTAATATAATAATAACTGAGTGTAAGGGATATTATACTCAGTTATGTTTATATTGATTTTTATGCTATAATTAACTAAAATTAATAAATTTATAAACTTCTATGACTTCTCTACCATTGCTTGATGACTTTCTACTAAGTCTTAAAGTAAATAATTATTCTCAAGAAACTATATATAATTATGAACGTGATCTTGAAGTTTTTGAAACTTTTTTAAATGATTCTAAGCTTAACTTTGATAAATTAATTAAAAGAGACATCTTAAATTATAAGGCTTTTTTAACCTCTATAGACCGTATTACCGCAAAAAAACAAAAAACTCAAGTAAAACTATCAGCTTATTCAATAAATCGCATGTTGTCCGCTTTAAGGGCTTATTTTAAGTATCTAATTGATAATGACTATCCAGTTCCCGTTCCTCCAGATGCCATTAAAATGCTTAAAACCATTAAGAAGAAATCTCAAGTACCAGAATTAGAGCAATTAGTCAAGCTTATAGAATCACCAAATAAGTTTGAAACAAATAACAAAATAATTCTTAGAAATAGAGCTATTTTAGAAGTGTTGTTTGCTACAGGACTTCGTATTTCTGAGTTAGTTAATATAAAAACTAATCAAGTTGATAAAGAGGGTAAAATTTTTGTTTTAGGTAAAGGTAAAAAAGAAAGATTTGTATATTTAACCCCTAGAGCTATTAAACATTTAAATACTTATCTAGAAATAAGACAAGATCAGTCCCCTTACCTGTTTGTGCCACTAAGAGGACTTCACGCAAGTGATAAGTTTAAAAAACTTTCTACTAATTATTTACAGGAAAGAATTAAAAGATATAGAGAACTTTTAGATATAAACATTCCCGCTTCTGCTCACTCACTAAGACACGGCTTTGCTACTTATTTAGCTGAGAAAGGCGCTTCTCCAGTGGCTATTCAAATACTTTTAGGCCATGAATCTCTTGATACAACCACTAGGTATGTTCATGCCTCTGATAAGTATGCTCAGAAAATTCATCAGAAGTTTCATCCTTTAAAATAATATAAATTGTTGAACTTAAAAAAAGGCTTTCATTGTTTTATGAAAGCCTTGTATTGTAATTTTACTAACTAATTGACTTTGTCAATTTCGTCAATTCCATCAATTTCATCCATAGCTTTTTGGATGCTAGAGCGGATGATAGCGTTAATAAAAGCTATAAGAATAAATGATACTAAAATCATAGCTCCGGTAATAAAATAACCACTTACAACCAATCCGATCAAAAAAATAATGTTATTAATCTTGCTAATTGTTGGTCTTAAGCCGGTTTTTTTGCGCCATACATCTAAAACATGCTTTTTAAACATTTCAGTTTTATTTTTACTTGCTACAGCCTGAACAATTCTTGCAATAACCATAAACGGAAATGCAAACCATAGGGTGAAGATTATTACGTTTAATATAGCTGTTATATGAGACATTTCTGGATAAAGATAATTAATCCAAATTAAGGCGGTAATACCATAACTGATAATCAGTGATATTAAACTCATCAGTTTTGCCCTGAAGAAACTAGAGACTAAAGGCTTTTTGTCTTCTCTCCAAATATTCCAAATCACTTGTTCAACCTTTGGTGTAACTTTGTAATTTTTTATAGCTTTAACTTCTCTTTTCGTTAGTTTTCTTTTTTCTGTCTCTGAGTGATTCATTATAAAATTTTTTTAGTTAGTATTAATTATTAAATTGTAAAGTACAATATGTATTTATAATAACATTATATCATATATATACTTTTATGTCAAGTTTATGGTAAGTAACTCCTCACTGACCATATAAAAGAACAATAAAATAGACTTAGTTATCCACATTTCCCTCTTTGTTTTAGGTAAAGGTAAAAAAGAAAGATTTGTTTATTTAACCCCTAGAGCTATTAAACATTTAAATACTTATCTAGAAATAAGACAAGATCAGTCCCCTTACCTGTTTGTGCCACTAAGAGGACTTCACGCAAGTGATAAGTTTAAAAAACTTTCTACTAATTATTTACAGGAAAGAATTAAAAGATATAGAGAACTTTTAGATATAAACATTCCCGCTTCTGCTCACTCACTAAGACACGGCTTTGCTACTTATTTAGCTGAGAAAGGCGCTTCTCCAGTGGCTATTCAAATACTTTTAGGCCATGAATCTCTTGATACAACCACTAGGTATGTTCATGCCTCTGATAAGTATGCTCAGAAAATTCATCAGAAGTTTCATCCTTTAAAATAAATAGACTGTAAGATTTAAATTTTATTTCTCTTTTAAATAATAGAAAGCCCCGATTAATATTGTCGGGGCTGTTAGTTAAAAGAGCGATTCAAGTTGATCTAGTTAATAAATACTGGGAATTTTATTTTATTATACATTTTTTTCGTCAAATATATAAAAAGATTAGTTTTTATTATCATATCAAAAAATGATCCAATGATAAAAATAACAAGGCTAATTGTTATCACTAAACTAAGATTAAGTTGCAGATAAAATAATAATGCTATAGACAACACCAAGCTAATACCGGCTAATAAATAATAGTTTAAATGAGCGATTTCTCTGAGCAAAAAAATAGGGAAAATTATTAAGAAAATTACAAACAAAAATATTTTTATAAGCAGGTTTATAACTAACCTTACCAGAAATATTGCATAAGAGATATATAGAGTTAAAAGTAGCCTCCAAACAATGCTTCTCATCTTTACTTCACCGATTTTAGTTTCCAAATTTAAAATTGCTTCAGATAAACTAAAATTCTTTTTATTTTTAACAATCCAAATACCACTCTTTAGTTTAGATGGTAAAAATTTTAAATTATTATCAAATCCATTTAAACTGAAAACAGCTAAAAAAAGAAGTAATATTAATTGGATTACTATAAATAAAGAAATAAATGATAAACCTATTTCTGGAAAAAAATTAGCCTCACTTTGCATCGAGGTAAAAACCATTAACCCAAAGAAAAGTAATAAGGTAACAGCAATAGTTATAACTAAACTGCTCATTATTTTATCTTCTAGACTTATTTTAAACTTTTTACGGTCTATAAAAGATAAAGGGTCATTTTCTTTTTTTATTGAAAGCATTGCAATTATGGTTAATGTTTTTAATTTAGCACTTTCAAGAGCTAACAGAAAATTTTCAATTATTTTCATTTTATATAATTTTTAGTGAATATTTAATTTTAAAAAACATTTTCATTTAACTATAACAGATTAATCAGTTTATGTAAAGGGATAAGTATTAATTTTATTATTTTTATCTAATCCATTAAACATCTAACTGAGAAACCATTAGCACGCTTGTAATACATATTTCCATAAGAACGATACGAACCCGCTTTAGTGGCGTCTAAAGTAAAATACCAAGCATTCGTTTTGGTATATGATGTTGCTGACCAAAACCAAGCTCCCACACCAGGTGAAAATGGTATCTTATATTCACGGGTCATTCCCGCAGAAATAGCTGAAAAACCGACATCATTAATACCGTAATTATTTTCATCATAAAACCAATAAGGCTCTACAGAGGTATCTGTTCCCACCTTTTCATTATTTGGACCTAAAGCGGTCCTGCTTGATTTTAATCGTTTCCCCGCTGGTTCACATTGCCAATCTTCTAAACTAGAACCACAAGTATCAGAAGCTAAATAATGTTCTAAAATTGACCATTCATTATTACTGGGAATATGCCAGCCTTCTGGGCAAATACCTTGATTTTTTTGTGTTGAAGAATTACCAGAGATATTGCTAACCCCATTTTTGTATTGTACAGTTTCTGCCCACTGATAAAGACCTCCATAGATATCACAGTTAGCCTGATTATAGTCTAAACAATATTTTTCTATAGTAGCATTATCACTTTGTGCCGTATCTTTATTTATCATTTTACCCACATTAATATTCTTAGCTAACCAACATTGAGTACCGATTTTAGTACTAGGATAAAGTTCTTCTTCATATAAAATAGACTGACCACAACTAAATTCAGGGGTGCTGTATTTACAGTCTTGAGTTAAAACTGCTTCCTCGTTAGTACATGAAAGAGGCAATGAAGATATAATAGTTCTGTATTGTTTATTACTTGGCAAGCAATTAGCCCAATTTGAGTATACAAAAGAAGTACATTTTTCTACTGACACAATTTGGCTAGAAAAAATAGGAATTTTAGCTAAGTCAATATTGCTTATACCTAAGCCTAAATTCTTCATTACTAAAAAAGCATCGTCTGGTCTACCAAGAAAATATCTATTATTATTTTCTGGATTTACATACCAAGCTTCACCATTTTTTTCTGTTTGTAGAAATATTTTTCCGGCATGTTTTTTAGAAAAATTTAAGTTATGACTTAATTTGCCACTATTAAGTGGACTAAAATCGGATGATAATTCAGTAAAATCACTAAAAGTATCAAAGTCGCTATCACTATTATTTGGATCAGTGCCTATAGCAATCTCTAAGCTATCACTTAAACCATCACTGTCACTATCTACCCCAGAAATATTATCAAGAGATAAAAATATTTTAATCTTATTTAAATCATTGTTACTTATACCTATCCCCTGTTCTTTCATAATTAAAAAGGCGTCACTGGGACGACCTAAAAAAATTCTTTTTTTTATTCTAGGCTCAACATACCAAGCCTCTCCATTATCTTCAACTTGTAACAAAATACGCCCTGATAAATTATCAGCTAAAGAAGCTTTTGCTTCAGTTGTTGGCGCGACTAAGGCTAATATAACTAACACAAATAGAAATAAAACAGTTATTTTTTCAATTTTTAACATACAAAGTTAAATAATTTTTTAATTTCAAAAAGTAAATTATTTTATTTTTTCACATTGACTAAGCTCGTTTCTTTTTATTAGCTTATTAAGTTCAACTATATTGTTAGCTATGTCTAAATTTTTACAGTCATACATCTCTAGTATAGGGTCTTTATCAATAATTTTTTCATATAACACTTCTCTGCTAAGCTCTTGACTACTTTGACTGTAATCGTCATAGCTAATATCTAAAAAGGCTATATTTTCATTAATACCAAAATTATCGTATATGTAGTCTTTACTCATCTTATTAGGATAGCTTAAAAAATCATCTTTATAGAGATCTTCTCTGCTAGGATAAAATGTTATTTTATTTTTATCTTCTGATAAAAATACTGGGACTAAATTATAATATTCAGCTTTAGTTTTATAGATTATAACCGGATCTTCAGTGCCCTCTATCAAAGAACTATCGGAACCATTAGTATTATTTTCATTTATATTCTTATAATCCCTTTCATTATAATTAGACTCAATATTTGCTTTTATACTTCTACTACCCTCGCCAATAGTATCTATTAAATTATAGTCTTTTTTCTCTATGTTATTTAATTTAAATTCTATTAAATACTGAGCAATTCCATTACAATAATTACCACTTGCTTTTTGATTATTACTTTGAGAAATTTTTAAATTAATATTATTGTTATCTAAATTTTCTTCTATCTTTTCTATAGTCTCACAAACATTTATAGTTTGAATAAATTTTACATATAAATCATCATTTTCCCACTTCCAACGATAGGCACTGTATTCATTACCCAGACTGCCTGTGTATTGTATAATTTTAACAATTTCAAAATTATCATCAACCTTAAGATTAATATTATCCTCAAAGCTTGAATACGTTGACTCCGCTTGCTCTTTGGGTTCAGTATTATTTAAAACATTTTTTGGATTTGACTCTTTTTGCCAACTACAAGCTGAAGTTAAGAAAATGATAATAATGGCTAGAATAAATACTTTTTTCATAATTTGTATTATTAATAATTGCCTTTATTATAGCATAATATATTTTTTCTTGACATCTATTAGATTATTATATACAATACTAATAAGGATAAATGGCCGCCAAGGCTGTTTTTAAATACTAAATAAACTTATGAAAAAATTAGTTAACTACATTAAAGCCTCAATAGCTGAAATGAAAAAAGTTACTTGGCCAACTAAAAAAGAAACTCAACGTTATACTTGGTTAGTGATAGGAATTAGCTTATCAGTGGCTATTTTTCTAGGAGCTCTAGATAAGTTATTTAACTTTGCTCTTAGTTTTATTATTTAATCTTTAATACTTATGGCTAAACAAAATTTACATCAAGGTCGCCGTTGGTATGTGCTTCATACCTATTCAGGTTACGAAGAGAATGTAGCGCAAAACTTACGACAAAGAGTAGAAACTTTAGATGTGGAAGATAAAATTTTTAATGTTTTAGTGCCGACTGAAAAAAAGATAAAAATTAAAAATGGTAAAAGAAAGATTATTGAAGAAAAAGTTTTTCCAGGTTACGTTTTAGTTGAAATGGAAGTGACTGACGAATCTTGGTATATTGTTCGAAATACTCCTAATGTTACGGGTTTTATTGGTACGGGTACTAGCCCAACTCCAGTTAGTGATGAAGAGATAAAATCATTACAGAAAAGAATGGGTGTAGAAGAACCGAAGTATAAGATAGATGTAAGTCTTGGCAGTCCAGTTAGAATAACTGAAGGACCCTTTAAAAATATGGAAGGAAAAGTTACTAATATTGATGAGGCTAAAGGTAAAATTAAAGTCTCAGTTTCAATGTTTGGACGTGAAACGCCCGTAGAACTAGACTTTCTGCAAATTAAGAAATTATAAATTATAAAAATATGGCAAAGAAACTAGTAACAAAAATTAAATTACAAATTCCCGCAGGTCAAGCTAATCCAGCTCCACCAGTTGGTCCTGCTTTAGGTCAACATGGTTTAAATATCCAAGAGTTTTGCACAAAGTTTAACGATGCTTCTAAGGATAAAATGGGAGATATTGTGCCTGTAGAAATTAGCGTTTACGAAGATAGAAGTTTTGATTTTATTATGAAAACTTCACCGGCAGCTGAATTAATAAAGAAATACGCTAAAATAAAAAAGGGTTCAGGTAAGCCTTTGACAGAAAAAAATGGTAGTTTAACAAAAGATCAACTCAAAGAAATTGCTGAGATAAAAATGCCTGATTTAAATGCTAACGACATTGAAGCGGCAATGAAAATTATTGCTGGAACAGCCAGGCAAATGGGGGTAGAAATAAAATAATATAGATATTAATAAATTTTAACTTGTGGGAGCTATCTTTAGCGTAATTACCACTATTAAAACTATGAAAAATAAAAAAGTAGATACTAAAAAAAATAAAGAAGTTAAAAAGGAAGAAACTAAAACTGACTCAGCAGAGAGTTTACAGGATTTTAGTAAGATTAGTCAGTATAAACCCAGTGAAGCTATAGCTTGGGTGAAGAAACTACATAAAGCTAAATTTGATGCTTCTATTGAGCTTCATGTTAGATTAGGCATTGATCCTAAAAAAGGTGATCAGCAAGTTAGAGATGCGGTTAGTCTTCCTCATGGTACTGGAAAAACAGTTAAAGTTGCTGCTTTCGTTGAACCAGATAAAGAAAAAGCAGTTAAAGAAGCAGGGGCGGATTATGTTGGTGGTTTAGATTTAATTGAAGAGATTAAAAAAACTGAAAAAACTGATTTTCAAGTAGCCGTTGCTGAGCCAAGTATGATGAGAGAGTTAGCTAAAATAGCTAAAATTTTAGGAACTAGAGGTCTTATGCCTTCTCCTAAAAACCAAACAGTAACTCCAGATCCTGCTCAAGCAGTATTAGATTTAAAAAAAGGTAAAATTAGTTTTAAAAACGATACCACTTCTAATTTACATACCGTTATTGGCAAAGTTAGCTTTGAAGATGAAAAATTATTAGAAAATTTTAATGTAGTTATAGGTGCTATAAAGAAGGCTAAGCCAGCTAGCTCTAAAGGAATATATTTACGAAGTATATCACTTTGTTCTAGTATGGGACCAGGGGTAAAGGTTAGTTTATCAGAGTAAATTATTTAATAACTCAATTTGAATATATAAAAATACCACAAAAAGTGGTATTTTTAGTTTTGATAAACTATGTCACAAATATTTATATATATCGTGCTTACCAATAGAAATAAATAATATATCACCATTATCCATTCTTTCAAAAATAATTCTATAATTACTTGTTATTGAAATTGACCATATATCTTTAAATTTTCCATGTAATTCATGTAAACGAAGTGAGGAGTGAATTGGATTAATTCTGAATATTTTTTCTTTTTTTATAGCTAATTTAATAATTTCTTTTGGTAATTTTTTTAGCTCCTTAATAAATTTTTTGGAGTATTGTATTTCTTTGACTATCATACAAGCTCCTCTATAGACTTTGCTTTAATAGTTTTTTTCTCATGATATTCTTTCCTGGCTAATTTAATAGAAGTTAAAAGTTCAGTTTCTGATATAAGATCCTTATCCAAATAAAATAAGTATTTAACATAGCCAGAAACAGACTCAAATCCCCTTTTTTTTGATATTTCTTTCAATTCTTTTGTTGTTTCTTCGGGAAG
>CAYMGT010000014.1:9310-18098 GCA_964390115.1 uncultured Gammaproteobacteria bacterium | reverse complement strand
ATAATTAAATATAATACAACATGGAAACAACTGTAATAAAAATTAAAAATTCTGAACCGGATCAATGTTCTACACGCATAACTTGTTCAAAAGAGTACGATTTCACAGTAGACTACACACAAAACCTTAAAGCAATGATTAACATGGTAGGCTACAAAGAAATCGACGAAAACATTAACGAAGAAAATTTTCCTGTATCGCATGATCTTTTAAACAAAAGAGTGCATCTAACTGGTAAATTTTTTAATTTTAATGAATCTTGTTTCAAACGACACGCCATAAAAGAATTGAATAAATTAGGATTTAGGCTCGCAACCCTACCAGAATTACTTGCTCTGTCCTTGAAGTTTAATCAAGATATAAAAAGGTATTCTCACGCCCTTGCTTTAGGTTCAATCCGCAAAGTTCCGTATAAAGATAAGATCGACAACGAAATAGAAATACAAGAATATTCTCCCTTTAGTTTTTCTATGCTCTGTCCAAACTCTGATCGTGAATTTGAGCTTAAACTAGATCGATCTAATTGGTCCATCTTATATACTGCTTCAATCCTTGGTATAAAAAAATTCACATCATAAATAATCTTAAGCTCTGCTAAATATGCAGGGTTTTTTATTTCATCAAAAAATAAACATAGCATCACCATAACTGTAGAAACGATATTTTTTCTCTATCGCTTCCTTGTAAGCACTTAAAATATTATCTTTACCGCCTAAAGCACTAACAAGCATTATTAAACTAGATTCAGGTAAATGAAAATTGGTAATCATGGCATCAACAATCTTAAATTTATAACCTGGAAAAATAAAAATATCAGTTAAACCTCGATAACCATCAACTAACTCTTTCTTTTTTAAACTAAAAACTGTTTCTAAAGCCCTGGCAGAGGTAGTGCCAACCGCTATAATCTTCTTTCTTTTATCTCTATATTTTTTTAAATTAGAGATAGTTTCTTTATCCACTTCAATTAACTCTTGATGAAGTTTTTTTTCTTCAAGTTGTTTATCTGTTAAAGGCGAAAAGGTCCCTAGTCCTACATGTAGAGTAATACATATAATTTTAACTCCTTTGTCTTTTAGCTTTTTCAGTAAAGAATTAGTAAAATGAAGTCCAGCTGTAGGAGCTGCCACCGATCCTAACTTAATATCTTTAGCATAAACTGTTTGATATCTAATTTTATCTAATTTACTTAATTTACTCTTTTCTATATCTCTCTTTATATATGGTGGCAAGGGCGTGAGTCCCACTAAAAATATTTTATCCATTAATTTTTTGCCCTGAAAATTAAACTCAACTAACTTATCTTTATTCCCTGATTTAGAATCTATAACTACAGCTTTTAAACCTTTACTAAAAATAATTTCTTGTCCAATTTTAATGTTTTTACCCTTAATTAAAACTCGCCAAAGATTATCTTTTACTAAACTAAGTAAAAATACTTCAACTTGTCCTTGACTAGGATTCTTTTTCCCTATTAATCTGGCTGGAAAAACCTTACTATTATTTAAAACTAAAACATCTCCTTTATTTAAATGTTTATCTAAATTATAGAAAAAATCATGACTAATTTTTCCATCCTTTTTATCTAATAACAAAAGCCGCGAACTGTCTCGCGGACTAAGTGGTGTTTGAGCAATAAGATTTTTAGGTAAATTAAAATTATAATCTTCTTTTTTTAACATAGCTTAGTTAAACCGTAGTTTCTAATTATTTTGTCCCAAATACGAAATATTTAAATGCTTATAACCCGCTTCAGTTATAAGTCTCCCTCTGGATGACCGCTCTAAGAAACCTAGTTGCATTAAATAAGGTTCATACATATCTTCTATAGTGGCCATTTCTTCTCCTGTAGCAGCGGCTAAAGTATTTAAGCCAACTGGACCACCTTTAAATTTCTCTACAATCACCTGCATTATTCTTCTATCAATAGCATCAAGACCTAAATCATCAACCTCTAACATATCAAAAGACTCTTTACAAGCTTTGATATCAATATTTCCATGACCCTCTACCTGACAATAATCTCTAACTCTCTTTAAAAGTCGATTAGCAATTCTGGGGGTACGACGAGATCTAGAGGCAATTGCCTGACAAGAAATATTATCAATTTCAATATTTAAAAGCCCCGCGCTTCTAAGAATAATTTTCTCTATATCCTCTTTTTCATAATAATTTAAATGATGAATTAATCCAAAGCGATCACGTAAAGGAGAAGACAGGGAACTAGCTTTAGTCGTTGCCCCTATGATAGTAAACTTGGGCAAGTCCAGACGTAAAGTTCTGGCTGTAGGACCTTTACCCATAATAATATCTAAGGCATAGTCTTCCATGGCAGGATAAAGAATTTCTTCAACAACTTTGTGCAGTCTATGAATTTCATCAATAAATAAAATATCATTTTCAGAAATATTAGTTAAAATTGCCGCTAAATCACCACTTTTTTCAATAGCTGGACCCGAAGTAATCCTTAAATTAGCACCACTTTCCTGAGCTATAACATGAGCTAAGGTAGTTTTACCTAAACCTGGGGGACCATATAGCAAAACATGTTCAATTGGCTCACTTCTATGCTGCGCGGCTTTAATAGCTATTTTTAAATTGCTTTTAACCTTCTCTTGCCCCACATATTCAGCAAAATTTTTAGGACGCAAAGCTACGTCCCATTTTTTATCATTGGAATTTTCTTCTGAGCTAATTACTCTAGAATTTTCTTCACTCATAAATTAAAAAATATAATAAAATATTACTTATTTTAAATAATATCTTTAAAAATTAAAGATGTAAAGATTTTATATTAATAATATCTTTAAAAATTAAATATAATTACTCAATTATAACCTCGGAATACTTATTTAAGATACTTAAGGATCTATAAAGTTTTAATTCTTTATCTGATAATCCAACTACTGTATTTACTTTAGTGAATTTAGTTATTTCCTCTGGAGAATAATTTATAGATACCCAATCTTTAAGACTTTTTAAAATAATTTCTTCTTCGTGACTACCTAGCCCAAGTTTCTGGGCTCCATCTCGTTCGGGATGAATTGCATTAATATAAATATGTCTTGGTAAAGTCACTTCGTAGTCAGGAATCATTCTACCATCATAACAAAACTTAAGTTCTTCTCCATTCATATTTTCTGCTACAAAACCAGTTGTTCCACCATCACTAAAATAATGCACTTCCCTTATATTTTTTATAACTAAACCACTTTCTTGAAAATTATCACTGCTATTTCCAGTCTCTAGGTTAGTTTTATTTATATTATTACTAACACTAACTCTACTACAGGCAGAAACTATAAGTAACAAAAATATTAATAAAATTTTTTTCATATTATTAGACTAATTATAGTATATTATAACTTCCTAAACTCACAGATATCCTTAAAATCACAGAAACTACAGATTCTTTTATCTGGTTTAGGCACAAAATTCATAGTAGCTATTTCCTTCATTTCTTCTAAAAGCTCCTCTTCTAATTTTTCCAAATCTTTGTCTTTAGCCACGAAGGAGGTTTTCTGTCCCTCTTTATCTAAAAAATAATAACTAAGTTTAGAAACTTTGAGACCTAGAGTATTTTCTAAAGCTAATTGATAAATCATTAACTGTCTTTTATTTCTTTTATCTAACTTATCTTTTATCTTACCTGTTTTGTAGTCTATAACCTCCACTGTACCATCAGCTAATTTATCTACCCTGTCAATAGTTCCCTTAATTGGATAGTCTCCTAACTTATAAACAAAACTTTTTTCCAACATTATTGGTTCTGGCAAACTACCTGTCTCAATATTCTTTAAAAAATTTTTTAATGATTCTTTACCTTTTAAATAATAATCTTGTTTCTCCTGCTTACTATCATAGCCACCCTCCTGCCACTTATCTTGATAGATTTCTAATAATCTTTTTTCCGTTAAAAGCTTAATTTTTTCTTTTGACAAACTACTAGAAAATAGGCTCGCTTGCTTATAGTCATTATCTAACAAAGGATAAAGAAATTCATAAAGAGTATTGTGCATAGAACGTCCAAAAGACAAGCTAGCTTTTTCTGGCACAGGAACTCTTAAAATAAAAGCGAAACGATACTGCCAGGGACAATTGCTATATGATTCAAGCTGAGAAAAAGAAAACTTAGCTGGTAAGTTATATTTAATAATTTCTTCTAATTTCTTTTCTTTACTATTATCTATTAAATCTTTTTCTAACTCTGTTAAAATCTGAGAACTAGAACTATATTGTTGATTTTCTGGAATTTCTAACTCTAAAACAAAAGGAGAAACTTTTTTTTCTGTTTTACCTCCATAATTTTTTGCACTTGTTAAATAAAGTTCTTCTTTAGCTCTGGTTATAGCTACATAGAATAGTCTTCTTTCTTCTTCTAAATGAAAATCTTTATTTGAAGAAATTTTTTCCTTAACTAAACTACCAGGCATGACTATTTTATCATTTCTATTTATAGTAGGAAATCTTTTATCTACTAAACTAGAGACAAAAACATATTTAAACTCTAAACCTTTAGCAGCGTGAACTGTCATAATTTTTACAACTTCATGGTCATCATATTCTAGAATTAATTTACCACTTTCCCCTGCTTCAATTTCTAAACTTAGTAAAGCCACGAATTCTTTCAAATTTAAATTTTCATTAACATTTTCTAAAGACTTTATTTTCCTATAGAATTGATTAAGATATGAAAATTTATCTTTATCCCTGTCTTTGTCTAATTTGTCTGTAATAGAGAAATCTTTCACATAACTTAAAAATACTTGGCTAGGTAACTTTTCTTTAGCCAACTTAGAGTGCTTGTCTATAAGAGATAGTAATTTATTAACTTTACTAACTGATGATGGGTTAATATTTGTAAGAGTTTCAATATTTTCCAAAGCTTCAAATAAAGACCAAGCTTTATTTCTAGCCATTTTATTTAAATTTACAATATCTAAATATGGTATAGAAAAATAATCAAAGTTCAATACTCTGTACAAGGCTGATGACTCATGATAATTATCAAGTAATTTAAAATAACTTATCACATCCAAAATTAATGGTTTGTAATATAGGCCTTTTAGAGAAACGAAGGTATTAGGAATTCCCTGACGATTAAGTTCTTTAACAAATTTATCAGCCGCATCATTAGACCTGACTAAGATAGCAAAGTCTGACCATAAAACTTCTGCTTTATTGGCTTTTATCTCTTGGATTTTCTCTCTAACAAAAGCTAGCTCACTTTCTTCATTGTCTAAGTGCCAGTGATAAACTTGACCAGAAAAACCAGTTTGAGATTTTAATTTTTTATCTATATTAATCTTTTCTTCTAAACGATTAGGGTTATTATTTGTAATTAAGCTATACGCTCTATCTAATATTTCTTGGCCCGATCGATAATTGGAAGTTAAAACTATCTCCTTAGCTTGAGGATAATCATCTTTAAACTTCATGATATTAAATATTGATGAACCTCTAAAACGATAAATACTTTGATCATCGTCACCAACTACAATTAAATTAAGTTCCTTTCCAGCTAAAAGCTTAACTAACTCATACTGAGCCCAGTTAGTATCTTGAAACTCATCTACCATTACTTGCTTAAACTTTGCTTGATAAAGTTTAAGGATTCCCGGTCGCTCTTGTAATAATTTTAAAGTATAAGTAATTAAGTCTCCAAAATCTAAAAACGCCTTATCGAGTAATAGCTTGTTATAGATTTGATAAGCTTTGGCTAGTTCCTTCACTTTAATGATTTCTTGTTCTTTTTCTTTTTCTTCAAAGCCAGCTAAAAACTCATCGCTATTTTTTTCTAGCATTTTAGCATATTCCAAGTAATCTTTCGGCCAAATAACCTCATCTTTTAAACGGGAAAAGTGTTTTATAAGCTCAGAAATAAATTTAGTTGGATTACCTAGCGGTTTGTAATAATCTAAATCGAATTTAGATAAATTATTATGAATTAAAATCCACTGCTGAGTTTGATCTAATAATTGAAAATCTGCTGGCAAACCTATCTCTAGACCATGCTCTCTTAGTATTCTTTCACAAAAACTATGGAAAGTATTTATCCAAAGATCAAAATAACCATAAGGTAGAATCTCTAGAGCTCTTTGTTCCATTTCAGCGGCAGCTTTTTCCGTAAAAGTAGTTAAAAGAATTTCATCAGGAGAATATTTTTTTTCCATAATTAAATAAAGAAGTCTGTTTATAAGCACAGTTGTTTTACCAGTTCCTGCCCCTGCCACTACTAAAAGCGGTCCACCCTGATGTTTAACTGCTTGCAGTTGCTCTTTATTTAAATGGGAAAACTTATCATCCATATCTTATTTAAGTAAATTAATTTGAAAAACTTAAAATTTTCTTTAATTTAGCACTTTCTTTAATTGGTCCTAAAATAGCTAAGTTTAATTTATCATCTTTAAAAATATCCTCAGCTAAGCTCTTTATATCTAAAGCATTAACTTTATCAATTTTCTTTAAAAATTCTTCTGGAGAAATAATTTTATCTCTATTTATAGTTTGCCTGCCATAATAACTGGCTACTTCCTCTGAACCTTCTAAATTTAAAGCTAAGCGTCCTTTAATAAGCTCCTTAGCTCTATTTAATTCATCATCAGAGATTAGTTCATCTTTTAACTTATTAAATTCTTTCAGTATCACCTCTATTGCTTCTAAAGTAGATTCTGTTCTAAGTCCTGCTTCAGCTGCTAAATATCCACTATCACTATATAGCTCAGTTTGGGCTTTAATATAATAAGCTAAACCTCTTTTTTCTCTAATTTCACTAAATAATCTAGAGCTCATAGAACCACCTAAAATTATTTGCATTAATTTTAAAGCCGTCTCTCTTTTATCTCCCGTGGGGAAAGTTCTCACACCGAGTGATAAATTAACTTGATCACTTTTTTTATATTCAATTAAAATTTGAGGCTTTAATTGTTTATTCTTAACTACGCTTTTTTCTTTAGCTTTAGCATCAAAAAAATTAGAAAAATATTTTTTTACTAACTCTTTATAATCTTTTGATAAATTTCCTGCTACAATTAAACTCAAATTTGAAGCACCGTATTGTTTTTTATAATAACTAAGAAAATCTTGTCTCTTAAATTTTCTTATATTCTCCGTTGTTCCAATAACTTCCCAACCAGCGCTATTATCTCCGTATATACAAGTTTCAAGAACATCCTCTATTCTCATCATTGGATTAGCTTTATACATATTAATCTCTTCAATGATAACCCCTCTTTCTTTATCTATTTCCTCTTGTTTAAACTGAGAATTCTCCACCATATCACTCAAAATCTCTAGAGACAATTTTAATTTGTCAGCTCTTGCTTTTATGTAATAACCTGTATACTCTTTACTAGTGAAGGCATTGAACTCAGCTCCAACTGAATCTAAAGCCGAGGCTAGAGAAAGAGCATTGGGATATTTTTTAGTTCCCTTAAACATCATATGTTCTAAAAAGTGCGATATACCATTATTGCTTCTACTTTCATTTCTAGAACCAGTTTTAACCATAATTAAAACAGTAACTGCTTTAGTCCCCATTAAAGGAACGGAGATAAATTTTATTTTTTTATTAATTTTCTCCTGACTATATTTGTTCATAAATTCAAATTTAATAATAATATAAGTAAATTATGTTTTAAATTTACCACATCTTTGATATAATTGAAAATAGTTAATAACTAAAAACTATGACAAATTACACTCTCAAGGCAAACAATATAATCATCACTGATAATAAGAAGTATTTACTCAGCATTCATGATTTAGATGATAGAGAAAAACCAAGGGAAAAGCTACTAGAGTACGGCCCTGAAGAATTAAATATTTCTGAACTCATCGCCATAATTCTACAAACAGGCACCAAGAAGGAAGATGTCTTAACTATGAGCTCTAGATTACTTAAAGAATATGGCGAAAAATCTTTAGCTAACCAAAAAGATCCTAAAATTATCAGTCAAGAATTAAAAATTCCTGAAAATAAAGCTTGTCAGTTAGTGGCTTGTTTTGAGATAGGAAAAAGAATTTTTAAAAAAACTGAAGGCGGAGCAGTTACAATTAGAGACGCTAAACAAGCCTTTAATTACTTAAAAGATATGAGATCTCTACCAAAAGAACAATTCAGAGGCTTATATTTAAATAGTCGCTATCGCCTTATCCATGACGAAGTTATATCTGTAGGCAGTCTAACTGCTAGCATTATTCATCCACGAGAAGTTTTTAAACCCGCTATTGAATATAGTGCAGCTGCTTTTATCGTCGCTCACAACCACCCCTCCGGAAGTCTAAAGCCTACTCAAGCTGATATAGAAGTAACCCAAAAACTAAAGCAAGCTAGTGAAATTTTAGGCATTGATTTACTTGACCATATAATTATTGGTAAAAATAACTTTTTTAGTATTCCCTTTATATGAAGAAATACTCTCTAAACTTAGATAAATGGCACCTATATATCTCAGATCAAAAAAGTGCTAATTTTCATGTTAAAAATAATGATTATTTTGGAACTTTAGCTACTATTATTACTCTACTAGAAGAGAACAAAAATTTAAAAGAGGAAGACTATAAAAAAATATTAAAAAACATTAAAGAAGATTTAATTTATTTACAAAAAAACTTTAAAATAGAAAAAAAATAATATGGATATAGAAGAAATAAAAAAATATTTAAAGGATAATAAAGAACCTGCTTTTAGATCACAACAAATTGAAGAAGCGAGATACAAAAACTATATCTTAAATTTTAAAGATATTAGCAATTTACCAAAAGCTTTAGCAAAAAAATTAGATGA
>CAYMGT010000014.1:0-9210 GCA_964390115.1 uncultured Gammaproteobacteria bacterium | reverse complement strand
TCTACTTCAGGGATTGTACCAAAAATAAAAGAGTTGGCTAAAACTTTTCCCCAAATAAACTTAGCAGTGTCTTTAATTTTTCCCGAACAAAAACAAAGAAAGCTATATATGCCTGTAGCTAAAACTTATGACCTCAGGCAACTGCGATCAGCTTTAGAATATTATTTAAAAACTACAAAAAGAAAAGTTTTTTTAGAGTATGTTATGTTTGAAGATTTAAATGATAATCAGTCTTCTTTTTTAAACTTAGTAGAGTTTATAAAATCTATAGAGAATTGGCAAAAACTAATTCAAGTTAACCTTATTCCTTATAACCAAAATGATAAAGAAATTTTTTTAACTTCTTCAATCGAAAAAATTCAAGCCTTTAAAAAAGAACTAGAAAAAAGAAGAATAAAGGTTAGTATACGAAAAAGTCTTGGTCAAGATATACAAGGTGCTTGTGGCCAGCTAGCCGGAAAAGAAAAACAATAAAATAAAGAGGTAAAAATATTTAACTTAATTCTCTCTGCTAAAAAATAAAAGATTTATTTATTTTTTATAGCGCGATCTAAGCCTTTACTACTCATATATTTTTTTCCTATAAATCTCCAAGATAACTTTAAATTAATTTTAGGGAACTGGTCTAAAATCCATTGTATAAAAGTATTACAATTTGGGCCATTACCTTTATATTTGTAAATATAAGGATAATCTTTTAAAGACTTCTCTATAAAGTAAATAATTTCTTCCGCCAACTCATTTTCAATAACTTTAAGTAACTTTGGGCTCCATTTACTTTTTATAAAAAAAGATTTATTTATACCTTCCAGCGGCGGCTGATTATTCACAAAGAGATGATTTTTACTTCCTAAGTTAACATCATGCCTTATTTCTAATCTAGTAGTAATTCCTTTTTTATTTATAACAATCCAAGAGTGTCTAAAAAAATTAAGAGGAAAATACGCTGGACAACAGAATATAAGAATTTGGTTTTTATTTTTATTTAATAAATTATCACTTAGCTTTGTCTTATTCTTTTTAACCGAAAAAAAAGGACTTATTTCTATTTTATCTTCCACTATAAATATAATACTAAAAATTAATCCCAGAAAAATCCAACCAAAATGCAAACTAAAAAGCCAATGCTCACTTAAAAGCACTATTGAAAGTAGAACCAGAAGACTTAATCCAAGAGTCTGTTTTTTTTGCCATGTTTTTATAAACCCATAGGCAATTAAAAAACAAAACGCAATCAGTGAAAAGATACCTGTCTCTGCCCATAAAAGAAGAAAACTATTATGAACTGGTTGCCAAGAAAATGCGGGAGTTAAAGGATTTTTTTCTTGTAATTTTAAACTATAGTTTCCTAAACCAATACCTAAATAGATATTGTTTTCTATAATTTCTTTAGCCTCAAATATTTGACTATATCTTTCACTAACAGATTTATTCTCTAGTCGTGAGTTAAGATCAAATCTTTGAAAAATTAAAAAAGAATAAATTTGTGTAAGGACTAGGGAGAATACTAACAAGCTTAAAAATATTTTTATAGCCTGAACTCTAATTTTTTTCTCTCTTAAAGAAAAGCCGATTAAAACAAACATGGCTAAAATAAAAGCTAACCAAACTGAACGAGAAAAAGTTAAAAAGAGAGCTAAAAAATTAACTAATAAAACTAACCACAACCAAACTGATCTCAGTAATCTATTTAAATTCAATTCCTTCTTAGCTTCTTTAAGTAATAAGCTAGTTACAAGTAATGCTACCATAGCCAGCAAAGCCGCTAATATATTAGGGTGGTCTAGACCTCCATAAGCTCTAAGCCATCTACCTGAAGTAGTTTCAATAACTACATCTCCTAAAAGAGAGGGGTGATGTGAAGCTAAGCCTAAATACTTAAAAGAAAAAGCTCTTTGTGAAAAAAATTGCCAAATTGCTAATAAAGCTTGAGGAAATGCGCCAATTAAAAAAAAGTTTAAAATTAAATTACTATTTTTTTTAAAGAATTCTGAAAACAGATAAACAATCAAACCTAAAAATATAAACCAAAGATAATGCCACAAAGACAATTGCCAGTTAACAGCTTGTGAAATTGATATTATTAAAAATAATTCCCAAGCACCTAAAATGTACCAAAAAAAATTAATTTTATTAAAAACTAGTTTGTTTAAACTAAATTTTGAGAAAAAAAATACTAAAAAAAATAAAGCAGAACTTAATATAAGTATATCAGAAAAATATAGACTTAAACTAGCATACTCAAAATACCAATTATTAATATAAATTGGTGAGAAAATTAACCTAGTTTGCCAAGAAAAGGTTAAAATAAAAATTAGAAACAAAAATAAACTAATATATTTAAAGAAAGGCTTCATATTTTTTTATAGTATCTAAATATTTTTGAGAAAACTCTAATCTTCTGTCTAAAACGTGGAGTTTTAAAATTTGAGAATTTAAAACTACTTCTGTTCCCTTATTAGCTTTACTTTTTATAACCTCAGGAAATAATCTCCACTGTAATCTATAGAAATATTTTTCTAACCCTCTAAAAACTAACCTATCCTTACTTTCTCTATTATCTTTAACTAAATCTTGAGAAATATCAACAACTTTGAAATAATTAGGAAATATTTCCTTCAACCAAAAAATATTAGAGCTTAAAACTTGTTCAAAATATTTATCATCGCCTACCTCTTTTAAACCCAGAAGCCAGTAAGCGAAGTATGGGTCTGATTTAAGCCTTAGGTTATTAAAATTAAGAGATTTTTCACTAACAAAAAAACTAAGGCAAAACTTATCTTTTTCCTTAGCAAAAGATGGTCGCAAACCTAAAATTTTAGCAAAAAAAGTTAAAATAAATCTACTTCGCCATACTCTATTATCTTTACAGATAATGAAAAGATCGATATCTCCCTCTAATCTCAAATTACTACTACCAATAATATTAGCTATAAAAATAGCTTTAACACCAGATATAAGTTTAAAAAACTTATTCCACCTTTTAACCAGCTTTAATTTTTTTTGAAAATAATTATATCTCTTTTTTCTTACATTAATTATCTCGGCCCTATCAGGAAAAAAATAGAAACCCTCCTGTTTAAAAATTACTGACCTTAGTCTAAGTGATTTTAAATAAATTTGAAAATCTATAAAATCAATCTCTTCTGACAGATATTGCCAAATCTCTAAAGCTGTTAATGGATAAGAAAAAAGGTCAAAAAAAGCCATTGTTTTAACAATCGCTTTTTCTAAATCTTGATTGTTATGACTGGTTTTCATATTTAATCGTCTAATTTAGGCTTATCTAATTCTAGTGTCTCAACTACTGATTCTTTGCCCACTATTTTAGTAACATCTTTATCTATTTTTTTGAACTCCTTATAGGCACTATTGTAGTGATTAATACTGGTTCCTAAGGTATTACCTAATTTTTGTAAATAACTCTCGTAACTCATTATGTGCCGACTTAACTTTTCCACATTTTTTTTAATCCCTACAGCTGATTCTTCGATTTGCATAGCTCTAAGTCCCTGCAGTACGGTTTGCAAATAAGCCAAAAAAGAAGTTGGAGAGACTATAACTACTTTTTTTTCTTTAAAAGCATACTCAATTAAATCTCGATGAACAATACCAACCTTGCCGACAAGCAGATCGTAATAAATAGCTTCTGATGGTATAAACATAAAAGCAAAATCTAAAGTTTTTTCCGCTGGTTTAACGTATTTAGCAGTTTCATCAATTCTAGCTTTCAAGTCAGCTTTAAACTGCCTCTCTAATTTAATTCTCAGTTCTTTGTCTTTACAATTTAAAAGCCTCTCATAATTTTCTAGACTAAACTTAGAGTCAACTGGTATAACCTTGTCTTTAACAAAGACTACCGCATCAACAATACTACCATCTTTAAAACTATATTGCATTTGATAAGAATTGGGAGGTAAAACATTTTTCAGAGTTTCTTCTAAATAATATTCCCCTAGAATTCCTCTGTGCTTAGGATTTTTTAAAATATCTTGTAAATTTTGTAATTGTCCTGAAAAATTAACTACCTGACGATTAGTTTCATCGAGTTTAGTGAGTTTTTCAGTAATACTACTAATTAACTTAGCACTTTGTCCAAATTGATCTCTGTTAGTTTGATGAACCTCACTAAGTTTTCTGTCTAACTCTTGTCTTAAAATTAAATTTGAGTCAGCTAAATTCTTGAGTTTTTCTTCCATTAATACTAAAGTTTTATTCTCTGAAGATCTTTTAAAAATAAACAAAATAGCTCCTAAAACAAGAAGTAATAAAACTATAATAATAATTTCTAAAATCATATATTATATCCAAGTGACACCGGCCACTCTATCATTATCATTTTTAAAACGCATTAATCTAACTCCTTGTGCATCTCTACCAGTTTTATTAATAGATTTAAAAGGTAATCTAATAACCTGTCCATTTTCTGAAATAACTATAATATCCTTATCTTTCATTTTATCTTTACTTAACAAATAAGCATTTACAAGTGGTCCAGTCTTATCAGTAATCTTTGCTGTTCTTATGCCTGAGCCACCTCTTTTTTGCAACTTGTATAAATCAAAAGCAGTTTTCTTACCGTAACCCCTAGCCATAAAAGTTGTAATTTGATAAAGCTTATTTTTTATATCTTCTTTTTCAGCTACTCCCATGCCAACTACAGTATCATTGTTTTTTAATTTAATTCCAAAAACCCCAGAAGCCCCTCTACCCATTTCTCTAACGTCAGATTCTTTAAAACGTATAGCCTGGCCATGAGTAGTAATTAAAACTATCTCATCTCCTCCACTTGTAGGCTTGGCCCAAATTAATTTATCTTCATCTTTTATTTTTATTGCAATAAGACCTGAACGACGAAGATTACTAAAAGCTTCAATCTTTACTTTCTTAACCAAACCTTTTTCAGTAGTAAAGAAAAGATACTTTTCTTTAACTATTTTATCTAAAGGTAAAACTGAAGTTACTTGCTCTTTACTTAACAATTGTAAGAAATTAACAATTGCTATTCCTTTAGCAATTCGAGAAGCCTGAGGAATCTCGTGAGCTTTTAATTGAAAAACTCTGCCTTTAGTAGTAAAGAAAAGTAAATCGCTATGAGTTTGAGTCATGAACATAAATTCAACTGAATCCTCTTCCTTTGTATTTAGTCCAATAACTCCTTTTCCACCTCTAGCCTGAACTTTAAAATTATCCGGTTCTAATCTTTTTATATAACCATCTTTCGTCATCATAACCATGGTTTCTTCATTAGGTACTAAATCTTCAATATTAAAATCTTTAACTCCATGCGTAATTATTTTAGTTCGTCTTTTATCTCCGTATTTATTTTTAATTTCTTCAACATCATTTTTAATTATATCCTTCATCTTTGTCTCAGATTTTAGTATAGCCTCTAGCTCATCAATCAATTTTTGTTTTTCCTTTAACTCATTTTCAATTTTCAATTGTTCTAAGTTAGCTAAATTTTGCAGTCTCATTTCTAAAATAGCCACTGCCTGCCTTTCACTTAACTTATATTCTTTAATTAAACTATCCTTCGCTACTTCTTTATTTTTAGAAGCTTTAATAGTTTTTATAACCGCATCAATATTTTTTAAAGCTATCATTAAACCTTCTAATATATGAGCCCTATCTTTAGCTTTATTTAATTCAAACTGGGTTCTTCTTCTTATAACCACTAAACGATGTTTAATATATTCAGCAAGAATCATTTTTAAAGTTAGAACTTTAGGTTGAATTTCATCTACTAGAGCTAGCATGTTTACATGATAGGTTCCCTGAAGTGAAGTATTTTTATATAATGTATTTAAAACTTTTTTAGGATAAGCATCCTTTTTAAGTTCAATTACAATACGGACACCATCTTTATCTGACTCATCACGTAAGTTTTTTATACTATCTAGTTTCTTATTTTTAACTAAATCAGCAATTTTTTCTACTAAAGTAGCCTTATTTACTTGATAAGGAATTTCCGTAATTTCTATTTTGAAAAAACCATTTTTAATTTCAATAATTTCAGCTTTTCCACGCAAAACAATTCCACCTTTACCTGTAGCGTAAGTTTGAGCAATATCTTTTTGACTATAAATAATTCCTCCCGTCGGAAAGTCAGGACCTTTAACAAACTTACATAAATCCTCTACACTTGCTTCAGGGTTATCTAACAGATGAGAAACTGCTTCACAAACTTCAGTTAAATTATGTGGTGGAATATTAGTAGCCATACCTACAGCAATGCCCATAGCTCCATTTAAAAGTAAGCTAGGTAATTTAGCTGGTAAAACTGATGGTTCTTTGTGAGATCCGTCAAAGTTAGGCGTAAAATTAACCGTATCTTTTTCAATATCTAACAGAAGTTCGTCGGAAATAGCCGCTAGTTTAGCCTCTGTATATCTCATAGCAGCTGCACTATCACCATCCATAGAACCAAAATTACCTTGCCCTTTAACAAACATGTAGCGCATAGAAAAATCTTGAGCCATTCTCACCATAGAATCATAGACAGCACTATCACCGTGAGGATGATATTTACCTAAAACTTCACCAACTACCGTAGCAGATTTTCTAAATTTAGCATTGGCTTTTAAGCCAATACTCCACATAGCGTAAAGAATTCGACGGTGAACTGGTTTTAGTCCATCTCTAACATCAGGCAAAGCCCGACTAACGATTACGCTCATAGCATAATCAAGATAAGATTTGCTCATCTCTTCAACTATGGGTTGTTTTTTTATTAACCCAAATCTAGTTTTTTCTCCGCCATTATCTATTATTTTTTTAGATTTATCATCTAATTCCTGATTGTCTAAATTTTTGTTAGTCATATTTTTTAATAAGCTATTTGAGTAATACCTTCGCAACCTACGGGAATCTGACAAGTATTTACATTTTCATGATTGTCGGAAAATGTAGGCATGCAATTTATCCACTCCGGACAGTTAGGGGTTTTAAAATTATTATTTAAATTATTAATTTCTTTTTTAAGTTGTTCTAAGCTATCATTATCAATATCTACACTATTATTAGTTTCACTAAAAATTACAGACTCTATATGTGGCGTGCTAACATTATTCTTAGTAGAACTAGCCATTTCATTTAACTCTGAATTTGTACTGCTACTATTTAAAAATATATCTTTTGTTTCATTGAAGGAATCATCCTTAACTTCTTGCCAATCTCCTCTGAAATTAGACCAATTAGTCTGCATTTTTTCAGAAAAAGTTTTCCAGTCAAGAGTATTTTTAACTTCATCTTCATTAATTGTTTTAGAGAAAGGTGAAAAACTAGTTAACCACAAAAAAATAAAAACTGCCATAGAAAAAGTTACTAAAGACCAAAACAATATTTTTTTATCTCTATCTTTTCTACCGTCATTATTTTTACGGTCCTTCAGCATATAGTTATTCTTTTAAACCATCCAAGTTAACATCATACAGCATTTTTTCTGAAATTAAACTATATGAAGTAATTTCTTCAGACTTAAACCATAAACCTATTTCTCGTTTAGCTTCATCAGGATGATCAGAACAGTGAATTAAATTTCTAATAGCTCGGGAATCTATATTAGCTAATTCATAAGAGTCTAGAGTTAAGTCTCCTCTGATAGTTCCTACATCAGAACTCAAAGGCTCTGTTCCTCCAACTAGTTTTTTAACTATTCCCACAGCTTGATTACCTTCAATTATCATACCTATAACTGGACTACAAGACATAAAATTAACTAAAGCCCCAATAATATCTCTTCCATATTCAATAGCCTCTTTTTCTACAGGCATGGATTGAGCTTTTCTGTTCTCAACTAATTTTTCTCCTTTTTCTTGAAACCACTTATCATCTTTATTATAGTGTTGCCATAATTTTTCTTCTTCAGCCATAAACATTTTTAAGGCAATCATTTTAAGTCCAGTTTTTTCTATACGAGAGATAAGCTCTCCAATTAAAGATCTTTGTATTGTATCGGGCTTTAAGATTACTAAACTCTGTTCTTTCTTAGGGTTTATCATACTTTTATTATTTTATTTATAACTTTATTAAATTAAGAATTACACTCTAAAATTACTAATTCCATATCTTCACTAGGTAAATCTTTCTTAGAAATTTTTAACTTTTCTTCTTTAGTAGGCTCTACTCCAAGTTCTTTAATAAATTTATCAACTCCATCTAAGTCTATTTCAAGCCCAGGAATCATGTAGTGCATTGGTATAACAATTCTAGGCTCTAGCTGAGAAATTACCTCCACTGCCTTTTTAGCATCTATGGTATATTTACCACCAACTGGTATAAAAAGAATGTCTGTTCTCTCTAATCTTTCTAATTGCTTATTATCAAGCTCTCTACCTAAGTCACCTAGGTGAACTAGACTAATGTCTTCAATTTCAATTCTATAGATAATATTCGTACCTCTTTTCTTGCCTTCTTTTTCATCATGAAAAGAATGAATACCTTCTACCAAGACTCCTTTAACATCATACTCTCCTGCTGTATTTATAACAAAAGGCTTACCTCTTAAGGCTGAAACATTATTATGATCACCGTGATCATGACTAACGGTTATGATATCAGATTCAAAATTTGGAACCTTTAGTCCAAGTGATTTATCAAAAGGATCAGTTGTTAAAGTAATACCATCTGTTCCAACTTTATCTTGAATTTTAAAACAAGAATGTCCTTGCCAAGTTATAATCATATTTTTATTAGTATATATAAAAATTAGCCTAAAAAAACAGGCTAGAAAAACAGTAAAACCTGCTTTCTACTTATATACTATAACAAAAAGAAATCTCTAGGTCAATTTTTATAAAATAAAAAAGCGCCTATATTTTTTTAAATAAGCGCTTTATAAATCTATTCTAAGGACGTTTGTCCAAATATCCTTAAACCTTTCAGGTTCCAGGAGTTTATCTTTGGATAAATGTCAGTTTTATCATTGAAAATTGTTAAAAAATAAAACTGATACATTTTTCCTTTATCAATCATACTCATTGGTATGTAGTAGGCCCCTTCAGGTAAATAAAATTTGTCTGATAAAGACATCTTCCTACCTTTTTTAGGCGGGACAACTAACTGCTTACCAGCCAACTCAAAAATAAATTCTTGAGAAGTCTTATTTTGTATTCTTCTTCTGGTAGTTTGTCCGTGGGGCAAGTAATCCTTTAGATCATCAGTAGTAATAGTAATAATGTGGGTGTTAGAATTAACCATTCTTTGTAC
>CAYMGT010000013.1:0-19115 GCA_964390115.1 uncultured Gammaproteobacteria bacterium | reverse complement strand
GACTTCCTCTTGGTAATTTTTTTGTTTTTTTCTTGATCCAAGCTGAAGACTTACCAGAAGAGATTACATTCATCCATAATAAAGTTTAAACCGTAATAGCAGATTATAAGAAAATTTATGACGACAATCCTCTTTTCTTAATCTCCGCTTCAATAATACGCTTATCTTGACCATGTTTAAGACGACTTAAATTCCTTATTTTAGCAGACATATCTTCCCTTCGCGTTCCCATTATTGGCCAGATTGTTTGCAGTGAAAAGGGTTTGGTAGAAGTATTATCAACTAAAATTTTAGCACAAGCAACGCCTTTACCAATGTTTATAAGATCAAACTCATTAAAAGTAGGTCCAAAATCTTTCACTAAAAATTCAGCGTCCTCAGAGCCAACTTTAAAACTAATCATAGTACCTACATTACCAAAAACTGCATCTTTTATTTCAGTATTATTATCTTGGGCTAACTGACCAATGTACTGATGAGCAATAGTAAGATTTAAAGCATATTTTCTAGCCTCAGATAAAATTGCGCAAATTGAATCAGTAGTGAAATTTTGAAATTCATCAATATATAAATAGAAATCTTTTCTATCCTCTTGAGCCATGTTTGCTCTAGAAAGTGAAGCCATGAGTATTTTACCCACTATTATCATACCAAGTAAATAAGCATTGGTTTCACCAATCACGCCTTTAGGTAAATCAACTAGTAATATTTTTTGACTATCCATGAGTTCCCTAAAATTAAAAGAGCTTTTCTGTTGACCAATTATAGGTCGCATCATGTCATTAGAAATGAATGGAGTTAATTTTGAAGTTATATAGGGCACAATGTTAGCTAAAGCAGCATCTCCCCCTGCTTTATCAGCCTCTTTAACCCAGAAATCAATTACAGTTTGATTTTTACATTTCGTTAATTTAAGTTTACGGAAATCTTCATCTGCTAAAACTTTAGGCACCTCCATTAAGGTTGATCCTAACTCAGGACTATCCATAATTAGAAGCAAGGCATTTCTCATATATTGTTCAAACATTGGCCCACCAGTAGCTTTTAAATCATATAATTTATCCAAAATACCAATCATTTCATTTATAACAAAACTCTTTTGTTCAGGATATTTTGGGTCATACTCTAAAAGATTTAAGGCCATTGGCCTCTCAATATCTCCCGGAGAAAAGACTATAACATCTTCAGCTCTCTCAGGCGGTACCCTCTGAATTATATCTTCAATTAAGTCACCGTGAGGATCTAAAACACATACACCCTCACCATTTTCAATATCTTGAACCGCCATATTAGTAATTAGTACTGATTTACCTGTTCCAGATTTACCAATAACATAAGTATGACGTCGCCTATCCGGTCTTTGTAAGTATATATCTTTTACAACCCCCCTGTAGCCATTTTTACCAAGTAACAACCCTTCAGTTGGAATATCAGCGGGTGCTGGGGCTATTTTAGCAGTCAACCATAAAATATTTGGTGTCTCCATAGTCCTGGTGGGTAAGTGAAATAGTCCCACCATTTCTTCAGTGTTTAAGAGAAAACTTTTTTTATCATCAAAACGTCTGAAAATAAAGTCGTGAATAATTTGCTTTTGCTTAGTTTTATCAATAAACCCAAAATTATTACCTTTTTCGTAAGCATTGTATTCACTGAAAGCATTAGCTAAATTTTCTAAATACATTTTTGCTTGAGTTCCAGTTTTGGCACTTACTATCATTCTTAAATTTACATTTAAACCCGCTTTAGAATTTTTTTCTTCCATTTTTTTAAGCAACTCTTCATCATTAGCAGTTAACCTTTTCGTGTCCAGGCTATTTTGCTCAGCTAACTTAGACTTTGCACCTGACTTAAGCATATCTGATAAAAAAGAAAAAGTCTTACCAAGCCCACCACTAGCCGAAGAATACTGTAAAGAATTATTTTTATAGCTATTTCTAACAATATTTTTTATACTCAAATGCCAAGAAGCTTTAGCACTTCTAATTAAATATTGAACAGAAATGCTTTCTTCTTTTTCCAGTTTAGATAGAACGTTTATTATAGAGCTCATGGGATCTACTTCCATGTCTTTATAGGTGCGAATAGGTAAAGCAAAATTCTTTTTTGTTTTTAAACTACCGGCTAAAACTTGGTTCTGTATATTAAAAGCATTATAGTCTAAAACTTCTTCAATAACGGCTTCGGGATAATAAGCATGAATTTGTTGTTCAAGATAACGAGTCTTGTCAGCTGGACTAGCTAAATAAAAGGCTATCTTATTATTATGAGCAACAATTTCTAGTCCAAAATGGTCACTTCGACCTCTATACCAATATTTCTGACCTCTCTGAGCTCTTAGTCCTCCAATAGCAGCTAACAAGGTCTCACCTTTAGAAATATCCTCTTGCATAGTTTGTATAGTTTCATCTCTATTAGCATCCTGAGGCTTTTCCTTAGGGAGTTTAATTAAAAAAACTTTATGTTCCACAATTTGATTTTTCTTATACTTAGCTCTTAATGCAAAAATAACAACTAGAATAGCTATTGCTATTACTATAGGAATTATAATTAAAATTGGATTAATATCTAAAGGCATAATGATGATTTTATTTTTTTAACTTCATTATTTTGTCAGCTTTTATTTTAGCTTCTTGTTCTAAATAATAATAATTAACACTTGGAATAATTCCTAACCATTTTTTAATTAAATTTACTATTTGTTCAACCTTAATTTGTGTTTTTTGAAGTAAAATATTAATCTTAACCTTAGTTTCTTCTCCAACTTGTTTAAAATTAGCCTGATTTTCACTAGAGAGTGCCAAAAAAACATCCTCTAAGCCCTCACTTAAAACGTCATCTATTTCTTTTAGTTGTCTAGCTTGGTCGCTATTAAAATTAGTTTCAGTGACAACTGAGTTTTTTGATTTTTTTTTACTCGAAGTTTCTGCTTGAACTTTCACTGCTTGTTCGCTTTTATCAATATTTTCCTTAATGACTTCCCTTTTTTCTGGACTACTTTCTGAATTGTTCTCTTGACCCTCTTTTTTTTCAACAGAAGAATCTGGTTTATTTTGCGGATTAAGTTCTGGGTTAAAATTAATTTCAGGCATAATTTTATTCTTTATATATAGCTTCAACCGGACAAGAACTTATACTTTGCTCTACACAATTATCTTGTTGCTTCCCCTCGGGTTGATTTTTAACAGTAGATTTTGCGTCGCTGTCAAGCTCAAAAATATCCGGACACATATTTACACAAAGACCACAGCTAATGCACTTTTCTTTATTCACCTTGACTTTCATAATATAACAATTAATTGATTATTTCCTAAAAACATTATAACACAATTATAACACAATTACACCTTTATAATTTATAAACTTACCTTGACTTTGAGTCTTGTCTTTAATATAATAATTTAATACTTATTTAGTATTTTTGTTATTTAAAAATTTAAAATAGATATTATGAAAAATTCCAGGTTTAAAAGTTTATTGAAAAATTCTGATGTTATCTCTGTTCGTTGCTTGCAATGGGGAGATACTGGTAAAGGTAAGTTAGTTCATATGCTTAGCGATTGGGCTGATATCATTGTTAGGCCCAGCGGAGGAAATAATGCCGGACATACTGTTTTTCTAGGTGATAAAGCAAAGGTATTTCATGCCTTACCATCCGCTATCTCTCAAGATAAGTATGGTAAAATTAATGTACTTGGTTCAAATATGGTATTAGATCCTCGAGCATTATGCGAAGAAATAGAAAGCTTAAATTCAGAAGGTTTTAGTTGTGATAATATGCAAATAAGCCAAGAAGCTAAGCTTATACTACCCACTCAAATTTTAGAGGATAGGTTAAAAGAATTTAATTTTAAAAATTCTAAGATTGGAACAACTGGCAAAGGTATTGGCCCAGCTTACGCTGACCATGTGTCTCGAATAGGATTAACTTTTAATGATTTGTTAAACCCTGATGTTTTTTCTCAAAAATTAAAAAAACATTTAGAGTCAAAACTCCCCTTCTTCAGTTACTTTGACCTCTTCTTGCTTGAAGATTTGTTTAATGCTGTAGATTTAGATTCTGGACTATACTTTGATCCTAAAAATATTTTTAATTTTGAAACTATTTTTAATAGCTACTTAAACTACGGAGAAAAATTATCTTCAATGATTAAAGATACTGAGTCTCTGGTTAAAGAAAATTTGCATAAAAAAAAGATTTTACTAGAGGGTGCTCAAGGATTACTTCTTAGCATTGATTACGGAACCTATCCTTTCGTTACTTCATCTGACCCATCCTTAGAAGGAATGGTAAAAGGAGCTGGTTTAGCGCTTTCAGATGTAGATATGGATATTGGGATTATAAAAGGTTTTATGCAGACCAGAGTCGGAAACGGTCCTTTTCCAACTGAAATGGGAGCTAAGCACTCACAAGTTTTCTGTGCGAATAATACTCGGGAAGAAGAAGAAAAAGCTTATCCTGGCAATTTGTCGATTAATTCAAAAAATGAATTTTTGCAAGGCATAGCATTACGAAAAATTGCTGGTGAATATGGTGCAACTACTAAAAGACTTAGAAGAGTAGGCTGGCTTGACTTAGTTCTATTAAGAAAGGCTCTAAGTAGCGGAGCTAAAAATACTTATTTAGCTCTCACCAAACTGGACGTTTTAAGTGGTGTAGATGTTATTAAGGTTTGCGTGGGCTATTCTTATCAAGGACCAGACTATTATTACGGAGAAAAGGTTTTTAAATCGGGTGATATTATTCACTCAGATATTCCTATGTATTCTGAGTTTTTAGATAACTGTACGCCAATTTATACGGATTTCAAAGGTTGGAAGGAAGATATTTCAAAAATAAATAGCTATACGGATTTACCACAACAGTTAAAACTTATTATAGCTTTTATTGAAAACTATCTAAATGGTAACAATGAAACTATATTAGTTTCAGTAGGACCAAAAGCCGATGAAACAATTTTTCTTTAAATTTACATTAAAGTCGTTTTATTAAGACGACTTTTTTTATTACACAATAATATTATATTGACAAGAAAATAGAGCTTTGTTATTATAAAGGTAATAAATTGGTAACAATTTTATTTTTTATTTAACTAAAAATATATGGCACATAAAAAAGCAGGTGGATCTTCCTCAAATGGACGAGATTCCAAAAGTAAGCGCTTAGGCGTTAAATTATATGCTGGAGAATATTCAAAAAATGGGGCTATAATTATAAGACAAAGAGGTACTAAATTTCACCCAGGTGAAAATGTTAGAAAAGGAAAAGACGATACTCTGTTTGCTGTTAAAGAAGGTTTTGTAAAATTTACCAGTAGAAAAATTCTAAAATTTAATAATAAACTTAAACAGACTGTTTTTGTTAATATTGTTAAAACTAGATAATATTGAATTGACAATAAAAGGTTTTCAAATTTAAAAACAAGTTAAAGTTATACTAACTTGTTTTTATTTTTTATAACCACTTTTTAATATAAACAATACCACTAGATATAAAACTAGTGGTATTGAGCAAATGTCAATATTAAAAATATTGGCATATATAACAATTATATTTTACTTTTTTTACAACTCTTTACAAACTCTACAAATAAAGGATGTGGTTTTAGTGGTCTAGAAATATATTCTGGATGAAATTGAACACCAATAAAAAAAGGATGATTAGCAATTTCTATAGCTTCTACTATACTATTGTCAGGTGAAGTGCCAGAGACTGTTAAACCCTTACTTTCAAACAGTTCTCTATAATCATTGTTAAACTCAAAACGATGACGATGTCTTTCTGAAACAACTTTTTTACCATTAAACTTACCGTAAGCTTTTTCTAATTTACTTCCCCTTTTTAACTTACAAGGCCAAGCACCCAACCTAATTGTTCCCCCATAACCTTTTTTAGCAATTAGTTCAGCTTGCTCAGGCATTAAATGTATTACTGGATCTAGTGTTTTAGAGTTTATTTCCTCAGAATTAGCTTCCTTTAAATTGCAAACATTTCTGGCAAATTCAATAACAGCCATTTGCATACCATAACAAAGACCAAAATAAGGCACTTTATTTTCACGACAATATTTAATAGTTTCTATTTTAGCTTCAGAACCACGAGAACCCCAACCTTGAGGTACAACAATACCAGCTAAATTTTTTAAAACTTTAGTCCCTTTTTTTTCAATGTCAGAAGTATTTATCCAATGTAAATTAACTTTTACTTGATTATATACACCAGCATGCTTTAAGGCTTCTATCACAGAAATATAGGAATCAGTTAAAGAAAATTCACCTGAAGAAAAATATTTACCGACTATACCAATATTAACTTCTTCTTTAACTGCTTTCATTTTAATAAGCATTTTTTTCCAATCCTTTAAATCACCTCCGTTACTCTTTAAAGATAATTTTTCCAAAATTCTTTCAGCAAAACCATTTTTTTCAAAATTAATTGGTATATCATAAATAGAATCTGCATCTGGAGCGGAAATTACATCGGATGAGTTTACATTACAATGAACAGCTATTTTTTCCCTACGCACTTCATCTATAGCTATCTCAGAACGTGCAACTATAAAGTTTGGTTGAATGCCAGCACTATTTAAACTTCTAACAGCGTGCTGAGTAGGTTTAGTTTTCATCTCACCAATTTTACTAGGAAAAGGTAGATATGAAACCATAACAAATAAAACATCCTCAGGATGTTTTAATTTTAGAACTCTTGCAGCTTCCAAAAATAATAAATTTTCATATTCACCCACAGTGCCACCAACTTCAATAATCATAATCTCAGCGCCCGTCTTCTCTACCGCCTTATCTATTCTACTTCTTATCTCCATTGGTATATGAGGCACGACCTGAACACATTTACCTTTATATTCTAAATTCCTTTCTTTAGCTATAACAGTTTGATAAATACGACCCGTCGTCATGTAATTTTCTTTATAAATATTTTCATTTAAAAACCTTTCATAATTACCAATATCTTGATCGGTTTCATCTCCATCTTCAGTAACAAAAACTTCTCCATGTTCAATCGGATTCATAGTCCCTGCGTCAATGTTGATATAGGGATCCATTTTAATAGCACTAACCTTATAACCTTTAGATTGCAAAATAACGCCGATGGAGGCGGTAGTAATTCCCTTGCCTACCCCTGACATTACTCCACCAACTACAAATATATACTTAGTATTTTTTTTATTCTTTTTTTTAAGTTTATTAGACATATTTATAATTTATTTTTAATTTATATTTTTTTGACAAAAAGTAAATTATTATGTATTATTATTATATAATATTTATCGTTTTTTTAACAATTTAATAAACAATTTAAATTATGGATTACAAACTAACCTTATTGAACAAAAGCAATGGTTCGCCTCTCTATCTACTAATTGGACCCGAGAATCTAACAAAGAGAAGTAGCAATCTCAAAACTATTGCTCAATTTATTATCGATAACTTTGAACTTGAAGAAGTTAAAATTAACGGTGAAGACGAAAATGATTTATCTGCGATTGTGGAACTTGAAAAAGTTTTGCAAAATCTTGCTCGTGAAGAGCTGTGTTCTTTTGGCGGATCAGAGATCTTTGCCGACTGGAGTTAAAAAACAATTAAATTAGGGGGATCAAAAATAGATCCCTTTTTTTATTTATCAATTATTATACTTATAGCCTTATTAAGTTGAGGGTCTATTTCGTTTTCAAAATCCTCTAAACTATATTCAAGAACTTCGTCAGGGGTTATCCCTATATCTGTAATATAGCTACCTTGTGGAGTTAACCATTTAGCTACAGTCACTTTCAAAGCTGAACCGTCTGAGAAAGGATTTAAAGTTTGCACAGAACCTTTACCGAAGGTTTGCGTACCAACAATAGTTCCTAGGCTATAGTCTTGCAGGGCGCCAGCTACAATCTCTGAAGCTGAAGCACTGCCACCATTTACTAACACAACTGTCTCATAGTTACTTAATCTAGCTATACCTCTGGCTAAATAATTTTCCTCATTATCCTCATCAAACTTTTCAATAACTACTGGACCAGATTCTACCCATTCACTAGCTACTTCTACGGCTGTATCTAAATACCCTCCTGGGTTATTTCGTAAATCAAGGATTATTCCTGCAACCTTTTTATCCTCCGCCTCCTTAACTGCTAAATTAAATAAATTTAAGGTATCATCACTAAAGCTACTTAAAGATATAAGTAATATGTTATGTTCTAATAGTTCAGTTTTAACGCTATTTATCTCA
This sequence comes from uncultured Gammaproteobacteria bacterium, assembly GCA_964390115.1. Taxonomy (GTDB): domain Bacteria; phylum Patescibacteriota; class Patescibacteriia; order Patescibacteriales; family UBA12465; genus JAIPJA01. Next base: position 10,879 of record CAYMGT010000013.1, on the reverse strand, counting down.
ATGGTATCTCTTGTAATTGTTATTTCTTGAGGTTCATTAAAATCATCTCTAAAGATTGTTAGTATTACTTCACTTCCCTTCGGTCCTCTAATTTTACTAACCGCTTCATCTACACTTATACCCATAGTTAACTCACCATTTATTTCATAAATTTTATCCCCTGACTTAATTCCAGCTTTATCCGCAGGAGTTTCAGGCAAAGGAGCAATAATAGTTAAAATATCATCTCTAATACCAATTTCAGCACCAATACCTTCAAAGCTACCTGACATATCTTCACTAAATTGTTTAGAAAGTTTCGGATCTAAGAAACTAGTATAGGGGTCACCTACCGCACTTACCATTCCTTTAAGTGAGCCATAAAATAGTTCACTCTCATTAATTTTGTCAGCATCAAAATACTTAGTCTTAAGTTCGTCCCAGACTTGCCAGTATAAATCAAAATCTATTTCTTTAATATAATCACCATTTCCATCTTGGTATTTATTCACAATTTTACTTTCATAAGCTATGCCAATATCTTGATTATTCACACTATCGCTTAGTGATATATTATATTTACCAACTATAAAGGCTAGAAAAATTAAAGCTATAGCTAAAAAAATATTTATTCTATATTTACCTTTCTTCTTGTTCTCCTCATTCATCATATTATTTTCTAATTATTTTTATATTTTTCATATCTCTAATATCAATTATTTGAGAAGCCTTACCACAAGCTACTTCTTTATCTAAAACTACCAAGTCAGGCTTATCCTTTACAAATTGCCATTTTTCCAATATTTCTTCACCTTTTAAAATAGATGGAAAACCGGAAATATTAACACTAGTTGAAATAATTGGCTCCTTAACTTGTCTAATAATTTTTAACAAGTAATCATTTTTTGGAAAACGCACAGCTAAGCCTACAGTTATTTCTAAATTATCTTTAGCTTGTAAAATTACACTTATATTTCCTGGCCAAATTTTTTTTAAATACTTTTCTTGACTACTACTAACTATACAATAATTTCTAAGCATATTCAAACTAGAAATTAAAATTACAAAATATTGCTTCTTACTCCGATTCTTTAACTTAGAAATTTTTTTTCTCGCTACGTGAGAGCTGAATTTAGCACTAAAGCCATAAATTGTGTCAGTGGCTATGGCAATAACTTTTTCATTTTTTAAATAATCTACAATTACTTTAATCTCCTTTGAATTATAGTTTTTTTCAATCTGTAAAGTTTCCATAAATTAAACAATAATATCCTTTATCGCCTTAAAAGCCTCTGGTAAAAGTGGCATAATAATATTAGCAATTTTTAAAAGCCAAGGGACAATGTTAGACTGAGCCAACCAAGAGGCTAACCTAGAACCATCGCCAATGTAGCTAGCTAGAAGAAATATTAAAACACTGAGAGACAGTGAACCTAAAGCTAAGCCTAAAATAATACCAATTACCCTGTCCACTGTTTTAGCAAAAGGTATAAAGGAAATAATTTTAAAAAACTTACTAACCAGCGAAAGAACAATGCGCGCTACTTTAGCAGCTACAGAAAATAGGACCACGAAAGCAATAATTTTTAGTAGATTTTCTGAACCCCAACCCAAACCTTGAAGCCATGCAGCAAAGGGTATATAAAAATGAGTGGCAATAAAAATTCCTACTAAAAAACCAAGAAAGTCAAAAACCATTTTTATAAAACCCTTAAAAAGTCCATAGAAAACAAATCCACTGAGAATTATGAGTAAAATTGCATCAAAGATAAACATAAAAATTAAATTATAGTCTTAAAAATAAAGCCTCTTGTTTAGTAATTTTATCGGCTATAAACTGAGACACTAATTTTTCTCCTATTTCAGGTAAAAATAAAGCTATTAAAGGAGAAATGTTAATTAATTTTATACTAGCTGTCTTTAAAATATGAGCTTTTTTTTCTGGATCTTCTTCCTTCCATGGAGCCTTTTGACTTAGATACAAATTAATTACATCAACTTCTTGCCATAAAAGAGAAATAGCTTCCTGCAACTCAAAATTATCCATTAATTTTTTAAATTTATTACTTACCTCAGATTTATCGTCAAATTTTAAGTTTAAAGATAAATTAGCTTTTTCAATTAAATTAGCTAAACGAGAACTTAAATTACCCAAGCCATTAGCTAGGTCAGCATTGCAAACTTTCTTTAATCTGTCTTCTGAGAAGTCACCATCGCTAAAGGTAGAAATAGCTGAAAGTAAATAGTAGCGAATTGCAGAAGATCCGTATTTATCTACTAAATAATTTAAGTCTAAGCTATTACCCATTGACTTACTTATCTTTTTACCTTCATTAGTTAGAAAACCAAAAATTAACACTTTTTTTGGTGGTAAAATAGAGGCTGAAAAAAGCATAGCTGGCCACATAGCTGTTTGTTGTTTAAGATTATCTTTACCTGCTACTTGAACTCCAGGCCAAAAATTAGTAAATTCCTCTTCTTTAGGCCAATTTAAAGTTGAAATATAGTTTATAAGCGCATCAAACCAAACATACATCACTTGGCTATCATCTGAAGGTATAGGAACACCCCAAGGCATTTTTTCCTTTAATCTTGAAATACTAAAATCTCTTAGTCCTCTTTTGACAAAGCTTTTTATTTCATTAAATTTAAATTCAGGTTGAACAAAACCAGGATTATCAGTATAGTATTGTAATAATTTATCTTGATACTTAGAAAAACGAAAAAAATAATTTTCTTCTTCAATAATCTCTAAATCTAAATTGGGATGAAAGGGGCAATGATTATCTTCTAATTCTGAATCTGTTTTTTCTAACTCACACCCAACGCAGTATTTAACAGCATACTTTTTTTTATAAATATCTCCATTTTCTAAACATACTTGCCAAAATTTCTGAGTAGCTTCAATATGCTTTTTATCAGTTGTTCTAATAAAGCGATTGCAACTTAAATTGAATAAGTTTTGTAAACTTTTAAAACTGGCACTAACCTTATCACAAAATTCTTTAGTATCTAAACCTTTTTCTTGAGCTTGTCTATATATCTTTAAACCATGTTCATCAGTACCTGTATTAAAAATTACTTCTTTACCTAAAAATCTCTGATAACGAGCAATTACGTCCGCTTTGATAATTTCCGCAGCAAAACCAATATGAGGTTCTGAGTTTATATACGGTAATGTCGTGGTGATATAAAATTTATCTGACATAATTATTTAAATTAATTATTTATGTTTTTTCTTTATAATTAAACTAAATTCTCCTTTAGTCTCTATAGGGTTGTTTATAAAATATTCTTCTAAAACTGAAACAGTATTGAAATAAAAACTTTCATTTAATTTAGTCATTTCTCTGCCAACTAAAACTTCTCTATCCGCTAAACCTTGTTCTTTAAGTTCTTTTAAAAGCTTTAAAAAACGGTGCTTAGACTCATACAAAACAAGACTATATTTACATATAGCTATTTCTTTAAGTAATTTTAAGCGACCCTTTTTGTGAGGTAAAAAACCTAAAAATAAAAACTTATCAGTCCCTAAACCTGAGACTGATAAAAGTGCCCCAAGGGCAGAAGCACCAGGAATGGGAATAATTTCTGTCTCTGGTAATTCTTGTCTTATCTGTGAAATAAGTAGTGATCCTGGATCTGAAATTCCTGGAGTACCAGCCTCAGAAATTAAAGCAAGTTTTTTATCAGATCTTAAAAGTTCTAATATCTCTTTTAACAAAGAATGAGTAGAGTGCTGATTATACTTTCTCAATCTAGTACTTATACTATATTTTAAAAATAATTTTTTACTTGTTGCCGGATTTTCTGAAAAAACAACATTAACCTCTTTTAGACAATTAATAGCTCTGAAGCTAATATCTTCTAAATTACCAATTGGCGTGGAAATAATAAATAATTGACCCATATATACTAAGTTTACATAATATCTTCTTTTCTTTCTTTGACATATTTAGTCCAATCTTCAGCAATTTCTACAAAAACCTTAAAAGGTGCTTCAATAATAAAATCTAATATGAATATAAAGATATTAACCTTGGAAGCTTTATCTGAAAGCCAGCGACCCGTAGCCACAATTGGCATATAAAAGAAATCAAACAAGAAATCAGCTAAATTATCTTTTCTTTCAGCAATAATAATTTCTTTAATATTCTTCTTTACTCTTATACTAAAGAAACTAACAAAAGCCAAGAAAAACAAGAATATAGCTATACTAACCCAATTAAAGTTAATAGATAAAAGAATCCTTATAGTCACATAGGAAGTAAAAATAAAAGTTGCAGTATAAATTATATTATAAATTAAATTTACCCAAAAACTTCTTTTTACAGGGGGAGAAATAAAATAAGGACGAGTTCTTTTATGCTCAGTATAGGTTATTTCTTGCACTCCATCGACTACGGCTTGTAGGTTTTTACTACTAGGTTTTCTAGTCAAAAGAACCATCAGGAATAGAAGTAAAGCGGGAAAAGTAATATTTATAAACAAAGCTAGGTAATTTAACTCTTCACCAAACCAAGAAATAGCTGGAACCTCAATTAAAATTACAAAAATGGACTTTGTTAAAAAGATATAAATAATACTTCTAGCCGCACTTCGCCAAAGGCTTTTTTTCAAGAGTTTATACTTCTTAGTGTAGGTTTCTTTTATTTTTTGATAATAAATTTTAGCATCACTTTTTACTTCATTGTAGAGCTTTACCGGTTTATCACCAATAGTTTCAGTTAAAATTTGATAAAATACTGAGTATTGTTTACTAATCTTATCAATTTGCTTAATCAGGGGATGATGCAACTGTCTATCTATAGCTAACTGTAGAGTTTTAATATTATTAGCTATTTCATAAATTTCTGTCTCAGAAATATTTTTTCCGGACCATTCACTGTTGTAATATCTAAATAAAATTAAAGCTAGCATGGAATCATTGTATTTTAAATGACGACGAAAAATACTTAAATAAATTTGTATTTTTAAATCTTTTTTGTAAGTTTCAGTTAATTTTTCCGGAGCTTGAATATTTCTCTCCAAATCATCATACATATTTTGCACCACAGTTTTCTGCACATCACTATAACCCAAATTTTCTTCAATCTCTGTAGCTGCTAAAGATATTAACCAGGAAACTAGACCACTACGCTCCTTAATCTTATTTTTAACAATTTTAGTATCGGTTTCCGTATCAGAAAAAGTGCTAACTTTATCTAAACAAAAATTTTTTAGTTTAATATATTTTTCCAATAAATTTCCAATCTCCTTTATTTTAGTTTCAACTATTTCATTATTTGGTAAATAACCCGCCCTTATTAACTCAGTTAATAAATGAAGAGATATTTCTTCGCTTTTAGATATTTTTAACACACCCTCAATTATAATTTGTCTTTTCAATATTCTTTCAATAGCATTTTTTCTCAGTAAATGTTCTTCATCATAGTCAACCGCATTTCTAATTTTTTCGTAAAAAAAAGCTACCTTAGAAATTAAGGCGGAGACTTTTATTCTACTGATATCCTCAGGTTTAGCTTCAGCTTCTTTTTTTTGAAAATATATTGCCTGAAACAATTTTTTTGTCTGACCTGAAACAGTCAAAACTCCTGTAGATACCTTTTGAAATTTTGGACTTACCATACATATAGAGTTTAACCTATTTTTTTAAAAAAGCCAATAATAAATCATAATTCTGTAAATCATTAAATGAATAGAAAAAACCCGGAATTTTTAAGTTCCGGGTAATTATAAAGAGCAGAGGAAAAATGTAGCAGCAATAAAATTGCTCTTTATTTAATAATGATAGTAATAAAAGATCTATAAAACATTATTACAATATAATCCCTTTTTAAAAAAGTGTCAAGACTAATTCTGTGTATAACTATTGCAAACTTTGCCAACTAACATCTCCTTGCCATATTTTAAGCTCATCTAAAAGGAAATAATAATTATCTCGTCTAATTGCTATTTTACTAGGTTTTTCCGATAACCAAGGAAAATCATAACTGTACTTCTCTTCTCCATCTACTGTAATCTTTAAATTATAGTCATATGCGTTATACATAAAAGCTACTTGATGCCACTGGCAATCTAAAGGTAAAACTGTTTCTGCTAATCTATACTCATTACCTAAAGCAACAACTTCCGTTATATATCCTGACATTCTTAAACCTAGAACATCGCTAGTTTCATCTTGAAAAGCTAAATAAATTCTACCTGAAGCATCAGTGCTGGTATTTTTATACCAAAAAGTAATAGCTACACTTTCATTGCTAAAAGCAGGTAAAGGTACAACTAATTCCGATATACTCCCATCAAGCTCTAAAGCAAAGTTATTTAACCCATTAGCCCAAAGTGAAGGATCTAAATTAATATTACTACCTGAAACACTGTCAACTGCTACACTTCCCTGTCCTTCATCAAAATTCCAATAATGTTTTAAACTTGCTGGTTCTCTAGTAACAAGATTATATGGCTCCAAGGGATAATTTAAAGAATCTTTTTCTTGACTTGTAAGGCTGGGGGAGAAAATGCCTAACTCATCCAAAGAACTATAGCCATTTTCAGACCTAATACTTAAGATATCAAAATTCTCTAATCTTTGACCAAGATCTTGACTTAGAATTAAATTATCATCTTCATACAATTTAAAAATTGGTGGATTTAAACTTAAATTTAAAAACATTTTATGCCAATTACTATCCGTGCTTACATTAGTATTACTATGTCTTAATTGACTTTCATATGGCGTTTTTGTTTCAATATAATATCCACTTAGAGTTAAAATAAAATTTTCATCTATGGAATTTTGGAAAGATAAAGCCAATCGACCATTATCTTTAATTTTTTGCTTCCAAGATAAGGAGAAATTATTGGCATCAAAATTGTTATTTAGTGGAAAAAGTAAGGGTTCCTTTTGATAGTCAGCTTCTAAAGCGCAACCGCTTTGACCTTTTACCCATTGCCAGTCAAAACTTAAACTACTGTCACTATTTAAAGAATCTAAGCTATAAAGACCACGGCATTCATTAAAGTGCCACAAACTCAATAATTTTTCTTCTTGACTAGGATTAGGTATTGAGGTTATAGGATCTTCTCCTGATGTGTCAGTTTCAAGCGGCCAAAGTAAAAAATCTAAGGCATTATTATTACTATCGTAAATGGGGGGAAAGTTTTTATGTTCACCACTTTGCATACTTAAAAAAGTTGAACTAGCCATGGCTCGCCTACTTAAAATATTATTTTCTAGAATTTCTACAGTTGCAGCCGATCCTTCAAAATACAGACTATCACTACCCACACCAACTAAATCAATTGTATCTTCGTCATTATGAGAGCTTACTGCACCTTTAGCTAAAAAAATAGAATAACCTGAACCAGCCCAAGTAAAACTATCTCTAAGTGCTATAACGTCAGCCTCGGACTTTAAATCTTCACTGGCATCATCTCTGACAACTTTTAATGATGAAAAAGCTAATATTTTACTTGAACTAGCTTGAAACAGATAATCTTCTAAAACATCAAAACGTAAAAGTATATTAGGATTTTCCCCTGTAACACTCCTCTCTAAACGAACGCCTTCAGCGGCTAAATCCACGTCTTGGTCACAGGGATTATATATCTCTAACCAATCATCATCTCCATCAGCATGAATTCTACTAATAACTAAAGAGCTTAAGCATCCATTAATAATTATTTCTGTTTCAGTTTCTTCATTAGAGATATCTCCACTGCTAGAATTATTGTTATTACTATTAGTACTTGAGTTGGAATTAGAATTAGAGCTTGAATTAGAAGAGTAGGAACTGCCACTATTAGTATTATTTTCTTGACTGTTAGTGGAATTATTTTCACTTTCAACATCATCAGGCTCTACAGGCTGACTTTTCTCTAAACTTGTCTCAGATTTAGAATAATTACTTTCTTTTGAGTTATTAGTAAATATATCTTTAAAGTTAGGCTCTGTATTTAACTGATCTCTAAAAGCAATTTTTGTTTTATCTTCTAAATTTTCACTTTTAGCTAAAACTGATTTTAATTTTTTCCACAGAGACAAACTTATATTATTATCTGCTTCTAAAAATTCATCATCACCTGTAAGCACAGTATTTGTGCTAATCTTTTTTTTACAGGCTAAACTATATATACCTAATTTTTTTTCCTTTGCCTTATTTATTGCTTGAGATATTTTAGTAATTAAGTTATTATTGGCGGGAAAAAAATTATTGTTTGAATAATCAATAATATTTACTAAACCCTCATTGGCTAAAATTTCATTAACTAATTTAAGTGTATTTCCCTCTTTAATATAGACATAACGAAGTAAGCTACCCGAATTATTTAAACTTAAATTTAGATCTTTTTTTAAAATAATTTCTTTACCCGCTAAAAGTTCTTCACTTCTTTCTCTTGCCACCCAAGCTAGACACTCATCTTCTTTAGATCCTAGGCTCTTAAGCTCTGGGGCTTTAATACCAATGTAGCTAACCTTTTCACCTGAATTTAAAATAAAAGTGTCACCGCTTAAAACTTGATAAAGTTTAAAGCTGGGCTCTATTTCATCTTTAGTTTCTACTTGTTGTTTATTTTCAAAAACAGTTGGCTGATCTTTTTTTACTTGTAAAACTTCCTTTATTAATTCTAAGTTAAGTTGATTTTCTGTTTTATCCTCATTATTATTTACAATATTATCAACTATTTTATTATTTTCTAAGATTTTTTCTTTCTCTACTTCCACTATATCTTTATTCCTACTGAAATAACTGCCAACTTTCTTAAGGGCAGATAAAGGTTGATTTATAAAACTCCATTTTAAAGCTATAACTAAGCTAGGATAATTAGGCCTTATATCTTCCTCTATGAAGTCGCTACTTAGTTCAATATCCACTTCCACATCTTCAAGGGAGTCTTGTAAAAATTGACTATAGGGTAAAAAAATATAGCGATTTTCTTCATACTGCTTACCAACATTAAAGCCGAAGACCTCAGGTAAGGGCATAATCATTTTAGTGTATGGATTTATCAAAGAAAACTCTTTAGAACGAGAAAAACAATCCCCTCTTCTATTATAGCGACTATACGCGTCATAACCGTCAGGAGTGATATCAACGCTATAGTCAGAGCTATTATAGACTAAAGCTGAAACGTCATAGGGATTAATCATATCTGCACTTTCATAAACCTTTTCTGCTAAACCAACACAAGTCCATTCTCCGCTCTCAGGACCTTTTTGGTGGTGGAAGTCAAAATCATAAGCTAAAGAAAATTCACTAAGTACCTTAGCTATTTCCGCTGCTTTAAGTCTTTGTAGCCAAGTTGCTTGACTAGGCACCTTAGCTCCCAGAAACTCTTCTCCTTGACTTGAGTCTATAAAGTAGCGGGCAGGAGTCTTTTGTAGTCCCCCGGCTAGAGCTTCTACAATATAGTGTTCACCATTTTCCTCACCTATGTATATAGCTACATGACCTGAATATATATTCTTTATTATCCCATTTTTAATTTTTATAAGCTCATCCTCATTTAAACCATATAAGCGTCCATCACTAGAAGTTCTATATAGCAAAGTTCCAATTGGCATAGCCAAAGTTTTAGGTGACAAAAAAATAAAAAATATAAGAAATAGAAGTATTAATAAGCTTATCTTATAACTTGTCATATATTTAAAGATTATTTAAACAACTCTCCATAGAGTCTCATGTTAACGGGTGATATAGTTTGTTTACTTAACCAGCTTTTAACCTCGGGACCATAAATTTCAGAATATTCCCTTACAAGAAATAATATTGCTTTCTCAAGTTCTGTATTTTTTCTAGACAAAGGCTCACGATATAAATTTAAATCACTAAGTTTAAAGACCTTCGCTTTGTCGTCAATATTACTAATCCCCTTTATAGCTTCTAAAATTATTGTGTCAGATTCAGTACTGTTAATAATTTTCAAGTAGAAATCAAATAAATTTATATTATTAAAAACTGTCCACAAGCTTCTAAAGGCTACTTTTCTTTGGGTGAGTGGCAAATCTTTATCTTCAATAATTTTTTTTAAATTTTCTATCATACTATTTTTTTCACTAATATTAATACTACTTTTATCTATATAATTTAAATAATTACTTATATTAGTTTGCTTAAGAGCTAAGGATAGGTTTTGATGTTTTTGTAGACAATAATTACTTTTTAAGAAATTAATTAAAGCTAATTTAAAAGGAGTATCAGGTGGTGGGCTATTTAAAATTTTAATTATTTTTGTGACGTTTTTTTGACTTATACTGTTTCTATCGCAAATAATTTTTAAAAAATAATTTATTAAATAATTACAATCTTGTCTACAAGAAATAGAATTTTTTGACAGCTTATCTAATTTACTTATAGAAATACTGGTAGATAAAGGAGTGTATCGCCAAAAATCAAAAGCTACTAAAGAAACACTAAGACCAAGCAAAAAAATTGAAATAATAATAATAAATAGTTTTAGTTTGCTAAATTTAATCTTTTTCATAAGTTTTTTAATCGCTCCCAATTCCCCAAAAAAATGAAAAATTGGGAGCGCTCTTAACTACAATATTAAATTAGCACAGGGCAAATTAACAATTATTAAAAGTAGTCTAAAGATTTATTGAAGATAATAAAAAATTTGCCATAAAAAAATACCAGAAATTTAATTCTGGTATATAATTTTTTAACGTAAAAAAGCTTTTTTATACTTAAAATATGCTGACATTTTATTTCCAGATATAAAAGTATAGGCAATAAAACTTATCACACTAATAACTAATAAGGCTCCGCCTAACGACTGATTGCTTTTTAACATATAAAAAGAGCCACCCGCAAAGCTCAAAAATCCAAAAATAAAGGCTACTAAAAAGGGGTCATACGCAATATAGGGTTTTAAAAAAATAAGGTATAATGAAATT
>CAYMGT010000012.1:15174-19521 GCA_964390115.1 uncultured Gammaproteobacteria bacterium | reverse complement strand
TCAACATAATGACCCTGATCAGCTGCCATTTCATAATTTAAAGTATCAAAAGATGTTCGAGCAAAGACCTTAACTAGACTATGATAGGTAGAAGCAATAAATATTTGAAAAGCGGTGGCTATAAAAATTTTAAAAACCCACCCTAAAGCATACAAACCTGATCCATATTTAAGCATTTTCTGCTTATTCCCTTTATCTATGTATTTTCCAACCACAATTTGCAAAGCAACCGTAACTATAACGATAAGAGAAGATATAACACCAACTTCAAAATAATTACCATCGAGTAATTGCCAAATAAATATTGGCCAAATAATAAGACCAACCATACTCTCTGCACCATCACCAATATAAGCAATTAAAGTTTTTCTTCTCTTAGCTGATAAAAATTCTTTAAAAGTTTGTCTGTACCCCCAAGAATAATTTTCCTCTACTTTAGGTAGTTTTGCAAAAGGAATTAAGGCTAGAAGAAAAATTACAGTTCCCAGTAGAAACAATACTCCATAATTATAGTAATTTAAAATCCAACCAGCTAAAAGTGGCATCATAGCCCCTAAAACAACTTGAGAAATGGACATCAAGCTAAGTTGTTTAGCTCTATCTATTTTACTAGTAAACTTAGTTATATCAGTATGAAGTGGTACCCAATAACTTAACCTAAACAGAGTTAAAATAATTAAATTAACTCCCAAAATAGACATTATCCAAATAGCAGCGTCAAAACTAGCTTGAGGAATACCAAACATTTCTTCAATTATATAAAAACATAAATAAAAAATACTACCCAGAATAACAGCTAAACGTAAAGAATCTTTCAAACCCAACCTATTCATAAAAAGACGACATCCAAAAGGTAAACTAAAAAAATAAGCCCCATCACGAAGAAAATAATAAACTAAAACCCACGCTAAATTAAAGTCAAAAAGTTGATACAAGAAAATTGGTAAAAATAGACCAAATAGTTGTCCACTAATTGTCAGTATCATCCGACCTGAATAAATAGCCATAAAGCCAGATGAGAGTTTAGCAGAAAAATACTTCATAATGTAAAAAATTATAAACTAAATAAAAAAACTAAACGACAAAATTAATTAATCGCTTAGGAACAAAAACAATCTTTTTAATTTCTTTATTTTCAATTTGTTTTAAAACGGCTTCATCTTTTAAAGCTAAGCCTTTAACTTCTTTTTCCGATATATCTGAGTTAACTTTTAAAGTAGCTCTAAGCTTACCATTTACTTGAACAATAAAATTAATTTTCTCTTCCTCTATAAGCTTTTCATTAAACTCTGGCCAAGTAATATCTGCTAATTTTTCTTTTTTCTCCAACCAGAACCAAATCTCTGCAGTTAAATGAGGAGCAAAGGGATAAAGAATAACAATAATTTTTTTCATATCCACTAAACTATAGAAATAATTAACATCTTTTTCTTTTAGTTTATTTAAAAGTATCATCAAAGCTGAGACAGCTGTATTAAACTTAAAATCCACTATATCTTGACCAACTTTTTTTATAGTTTTATGTAAAAGTATCGTTAACTCTCTATCTTCAGTGCTGGCTAAAAAATTAACCTCTTTGTAGTTTAAAAAATAATTAAAAATTTTGTCTAAAAACTTGTAACACCCTGAAAGACCTTGTTCACTCCAGGGAATAGTTTCAGAAAAGGGACCAAGAAACATTTCATATAAACGTAAAGAATCGGCACCATATTTTTCTACCATATCATCGGGATTAATAACATTACCATACGATTTACTCATTTTTCTACCATCTTCCGCTAAAACCATGCCATGAGAAACCCTTTTTTTGAATGGCTCTAAAGTTGGCACTACGCCAATATCATATAGAAATTTATTCCAAAAACGAGAGTATAATAAGTGTAAAGTAGTATGTTCCATACCTCCGTTATATAAATCTACAGGTAACCAATACTTCATTTTATCTAAAGAAGCTAGAGCTTGATCATTTGTTGGATCAGTATATCTAAGCCAATACCAACTAGAACCTGCCCAGTTAGGCATAGTATCGGTTTCCCTCTTAGCTTTAGCCTTGCACTTAGGACAAATTGTATTTACAAAACTATCAATTTTAGCTAAAGGAGATTCCCCTGTATCAGTAGGTTCATAATTTTCTACTTGAGGCAAGATTACTGGTAGATCTTTTTCAGGCACGGGCACTACGCCACATTTATCACAGTAAATAATAGGAATGGGCTCCCCCCAATAATGCTGACGAGAAAAAATCCAATCTCTTAATTTGTAATTTATAGTTTTTTTGCCCAAACCTTTATCCTCTAAATAATTAATAATTTTGTCTTTAGCTTCTTCACTCTTTAAACCATTTAAAAAATCAGATTCTATAACTATCCCTTCTCCTGTAAAGACTGACTCCTTGTTAACATTAATTTTATCAAAGTCATTTTGTTTAACTTCTTCTACGACTGACTTAATTTCCAACTTATACTTCTGAGCAAAGTCAAAGTCTCTTTGATCGTGAGCAGGTACAGCCATAATAGCCCCAAAGCCATAAGAAGCTAAAACATAATCAGCTAAGTAAACAGGAATTTTTTCTTGAGTTATTGGATGGGTAGCATAAGAGCCTGTAAATACACCTGTTTTTTCTTTTTGTAATTTTGTTCTTTCTAAATCTGATTTATTTTTTGCTTCTTTTATATACTGAGCTACTTCATCTTTATGTGAATCTTTTACAATCTGAGAAACTAAATCATGTTCAGGAGAAAGAACTAAATAAGTAGCCCCAAAAATAGTATCAGGACGAGTGGTAAAAACTTTAATTTCTTTACTCTCTATATTAAAAACTATTTCCGCTCCTTCACTTTTACCTATCCAGTTTATTTGTTGATTTTTTATTTTATCTAAAAAATCGACTGTCTCTAAATCTTTAATTAATCTATCGGCATAGTCAGTAATCTTTAACATCCACTGCTCCTTTTCTTTCTTGGTTGTTAAAGCTCCACAGCGTTCACATTTACCATCAACCACTTCTTCATTAGCTAAACCTATTTTACAACTAGGACACCAGTTTATAGGCATTTTGTGTTTATAGGCTAAATTATGCTTAAATAATTGTAAAAATATCCACTGAGTCCACTTATAGTATTCCGGTGAAGTGGTATTTATTTCTCTAGACCAATCATAAGAAATGCCTAAAATTTCTAATTGCTTTTTAAACTTTTTAATATTATCTTCAGTAGCTTTTTGTGGTTGTATTTTATGCTTAATGGCATAATTTTCTGTTGGCAAGCCAAAGGCGTCCCAACCCATGGGATAAAGAACATTAAAACCTTTCAGTCTTTGATAACGACTATAGACATCTAAAGCCGTATAGGAACGAACGTGCCCCACATGCAAGCCTGCTCCAGAAGGATAAGGAAACTCTACTAAAATAAACTTCTTAGGTTTTTTAGAATTATCCTCAACCTTAAAAGTATTATTTTCTTGCCAATATTTTTGCCATTTTGGCTCAATTATCTCAGGACTATATTTATTATTTTCCATATTATTATTCTTTAATAGTTATACCCACAGGTGCATGATCAGAGCCCATGACCTTATCTAAAATAAAAGCCTTATCTGTCATTTTTATTAATTTAGCAGAAACCAGTAAATAATCAATACGCCAACCAACATTTCTTTGCCTTGCCATAGCTCGATAACTCCACCAAGAATACTTTATCTTATCTCCATTTAAGGCCCGAAAGCTATCTTTTAGCCCAAAGTTTAAAAATTTAGACATATCTTCTCTTTCTTCATAAGTAAATCCGGGACTACCAATATTGGCCTTAGGTCTAGCTAAATCTATTTCTGAAAAGGCTACATTATAGTCGCCCATAACAACAACCGGCTTAATTTTTTCCAGTTTTTCAATATTTTTTAAAATATAAGCATTAAACTGCCTTTTATAGTCTAAACGAGATAGCTCTGAATTAGCATTAGGAAAATAAATATTTAAAATATAATATTTTTTTAACTCTAATATTTGTACCCTACCCTCTAAATCAAAGATCTCCTTCCCAAAACCATTTTTTATACCCATAACTTCTTTAACTAAATCTTTTCTTACTAAAATAGCAGTTCCACTATAACCAGGTCGCTTAGCACTATTAAAATAATCTTTATAGCCTAAAAAATTAAAGTTCTCTTTTTCTCTAGCTAGTTCTGATATTTTTATCTCTTGCAAACCACAAATATCTGGTTTTTCTTGACTTAAGAAATCCAAAAAACCTTTTTTTAAAACTGCCCTAATACCATTGATATTCCAGGAAATTATTTTCATAATATTTAACTTTTCTTAATAATTCTTTAATGCTATAATAAATTTATATA
>CAYMGT010000012.1:13702-15074 GCA_964390115.1 uncultured Gammaproteobacteria bacterium | reverse complement strand
ATTAGTGCTTTTAAGGATGGTTTTTTTTCTCAAGCCTTTCCCTCTTTTGGTGTAGAAAGAACTGGAGCTCCTATTGAGGCTTTTACTAGAATAAGTAATAAGTTTATAAGAACCAGAGAACAAATATATAACCCTGACATTATAATAGTTTTAGATGCTAGTCTTTTAGACTCTCAAACTGTTAGTCAAGGAATAAAAAAAGAAACTAAAATTTTAATAAACACCTCCCTATCTTTAGAAGATATACTAAAAAAATATTCTAATTTAAAAATAAAAAAAGAAAACATCTTGATTATAGATGCTACAAATATAGCTTTAAAAATTTTAGGTAAAAATTTAGCTAATACGGTAATCTTAGGAGCTTTAGCAAAACAAACAGAAATAATCTCTATAAATGGTCTCAAAAAAGCTATAAGTGAAAAATTTTCTGAAAAAAATAAAGATATAATTAAAAAGAATTTAAAGGCCGTAATCTCAGCTTATGAAAAATAAGAAAAAAAATAGTGTAGATATAAATGCTCAACCTAACTCCGCTTTAAATAACTTAACTGGTTCTTGGCGAACTTTTAAACCAGAAATAGATAAAAATAAATGCATAGCTTGTGGGCTTTGTAGTCAAATTTGTCCAGAGAGAGCTATTTTTATGAAAAAACTAAAAAATAACAACAAAGCTGAGGTTAATTATGACTATTGCAAAGGTTGCGGTCTTTGTGCCAAACATTGTCCCGTTAAAGCAATTATTATGAAAAGAGATGAAAAATAAATTAAAAAATAAAAAAAATAAGCTACCAAAAGGAGCTAATATTTTAGAGGGTTCAAGAGCTGTAGCTTTAACCATAGCTAACATTGGTCCCGATGTCATTTCTGCTTATCCCATTACTCCTCAAACCCATATAGTTGAAGACTTAGCCAAATTTAAAGCTGATGGTATAGCTAATTACGAGTATGTTAGAGCGGAGAGTGAGTTTGCCGCTGCTTCTATTTTAGTTGGTGCTAGTGCCACAGGAGTAAGAACCTATAGCGCTACTAGTTCTCAGGGCGTTTTACTTATGACTGAGGTTATATATAATATTGCTGGTCTTAGATTACCAGTAGTTTTAACTATTGCTAATAGAGGTATTTCTAGCCCTATAACCATTTGGAATGATCATCAAGATGCTATGGCAATAAGAGATGCGGGTTGGATAATGTTTTTTGCTGAAAATCATCAAGAAGCTGTAGCTCAACATATTTTAGCCTATAAAATAGCTGAGAAATTAAAAATTCCTGCCGTAGTTAATATTGATGGCTTTATTTTAACTCACTCCTATGAACCTGTAATTATACCTAACAAGACTCAAATAAAAAAATACTTACCTAGCTATAAACCAGA
>CAYMGT010000012.1:0-13602 GCA_964390115.1 uncultured Gammaproteobacteria bacterium | reverse complement strand
AGAGTTGTTACCGTCCATAGCACCTTACTAGGTAGATACATAAAATCAATTTATATGTATGCCACTGGCGTTGGTATTACCCTAGCTATTATAATGGTAGCTATTGGTGGTATGATTTGGCTTACTTCAGCTGGAAGTCCAGATAAGATAGGACAAGCTAAATCATATATTTCAGGGGCTATAGTTGGTCTAGTGCTTCTGCTTGGTTCATATATTGTTCTAAGTAGTATTAATACTAGTCTAACTGAATTAAACGCAATAAAGACTGTATTGATATCTGGAACTGAGTATGGTTGTTGTGCATATACAGAAGAAAGTGGAGGTAATCGAGCTTCAAGGGAAACGGAAAATGAATGCACTGCCACTCTTAAAGGTGAATGGGATCCTAACAAACAAACGGATATTTATAATGAGACTTGCGAATTAATTGGTTGTTGCAAAAGATTAAATAAAGATGCTACAAAAACTGAACTATGTTATGCTTCCACTAAAAGTAATTGTAGTGCTGAGGATAGTGAATTTGGAGTCAGAACTAAATTTGATGAGAATAATTGTTTTAAAGTAGATGATTGTAGAAATGTGATTGGATACTGCACTGGAGTATCTGATGGGTCAAGGTGTAAAGGCGAGAGTAGTAATTTTTCAGATGGAAAATGTTGGTGCTATAATGAAAGAACTTATGTCGGGCTTGGTGATCCAGGGGAACCATGTGGCGCATCTGCTGAAAATATGTGCGGACATCCCGATACAGCTTTCGAACTTATAACTTTTTATTGGGGAAAATGGTTAGATGTTGTAACTACTGGAAGAGCTTGTGCTGGAATAGGATATCAATGCTACTCAGTTGAATAATAAACCTACTATCAATAATAAAATGCTTTATTCTATGATAAACAATTCAAACAAACCAATACTAGGAAGTGGCCACCGAGCCTGTGCTGGTTGTGGTCAAATGATAGCTGCTATGGCGGCCACTAGAGGCATGACTAGTGATGTTATTATCGCTAATGCTACTGGTTGTCTAGAGGTAACTACTACTCCCTACCCTGAAACTGCCTGGGGTGTGCCTTGGATACATTCACTGTTTGAGAATGCCTCTGCTGTAGCCTCGGGAATAAGGGCTGCTTTAAATAAAAAAGGAGATAAAAAAACTAAGGTCATTGTTCAAGGTGGAGATGGTGGTACTTTTGATATTGGTTTAGGTTTGGTTAGTGGTATGTGGGAAAGAGGAGAAAATATATTATATATTGCTTATGACACTGAAGCTTATTCTAATACTGGCATTCAAGCCTCTGGAGCCACTCCTCTCTCAGCTAGCACCACAACAACTCCTTCCGGATCAGCTTCTCTAGGATCATCACAAAGGAAAAAAGATATGATTGCTATATCCTTGGCTCATGGTTTAAATTATGTAGCTCAAAGCACAGCTGGTTATCCAAATGATATAACAAACAAAGTAAAAAAAGCCATAGCTCATAGTGGTCCTGCTTATATTCAAATACTTTCCCCTTGTATACCTGGTTGGAAAATAAAACCCGACGAAGCACTGAGTATAGGACAATTAGCCGTTTTAACTGGTTTATATCCTCTTTTAGAATATGAAAATGGTCAATTAACAAATAAGTCTATTCTTGGTAAAAATAAAAAATCAGTTGAAGAGTATTTAAAACCTCAAGGTAGATTTTCTCACTTATTTAGAGATAAAAAAGGCAAAGCACAAATAAAAGAAATTCAGAAATTAGCTAATTCTAATATAGAGAGATACGGACTATAAAAAATATAAGTAATTAAGAATCAACCTCTGATTTTGGTTGATTTTTTTTATTATTTTCTATTAAATATCTTGACCAAAGATTAAAAAAAATATATAATAAATTTACTAATCATAATTAGTAAAAATATGGAAAACTTAAACAACACTTTACTTAGGCAAAATAAACATTGGCAAAAAAATTATAAAAAAAATAACTATGTTAATCGTGAATTAATTAAAAATATTAATTTTAATTCTAAATTTATTGAAATTATTACTGGTATTAGAAGAAGTGGAAAATCTACTATTCTAAATATCTTAATTGATAATTTAATTTTTAATAAAAATATAGAGCCCAAATCTATTCTATCTATAAACTTTGATTCACCAACCTTTATACCCTACTACAGAAAAGTACAAAATTTATACGATATAATTAACCAAGCAGAAGTTTTGCTAGATAGAAAAATTAAATATTTATTTTTTGATGAAATTCAAAATATTGAACTTTGGGAAAAATGGATTAAAGAAGTTTATGATGAAAAAATTTTCAAAAAAATTATACTAACAGGATCAAACTCTCAATTACTTGAAAGTCAATATATATCAAGATTATCTGGTAGATATTTTAGTCATGTAAACTTTCCCTTCTCTTTTAAAGAGTATTTGACTATTAAAAAAATTGACTACCAATTAAATGAAATTGATAACTATCCAATCCAACACAAATTAATTAAAGCTTTCAAAGACTATTTAAAAGTTGGTGGCTTCCCTGAAGTATTAATTGATAATAATTCAAACATTTTAGAGAGTTACTATAAAACCATTATACTTAAAGATGTAATTGATAATAATCAAATAAAACAAAAAACTACTTTAAAAGAACTAGCCTATTATCTAATCACTAATTATACTAGTTTTTTTAGCTATAACAAACTAAGTAAAAATTTACACACCAATGAAAATACCCTTCAAGAATACATAGAACATTTAAAAAATGCTTATATATTTTCTGATTTAAAAAAATTTGATTATTCAATTAAAAAACAGAATATTAATAATAAAAAAATATACTGTATTGACAATGGTTTAATTAATCAAATAGCTTTTAATTTTTCTAAAGATGAGGGTAAGCTTTTAGAGAATTATGTCTTTATAGAGCTAAGTAGAAGACAGTCTGATCTATTTTATTATAGCAATAGTTTTGAGTGTGACTTTTTAATCAAAGAAGGGAGTAAGATTACTCAAGCTATCCAAGTTTGTTATGATTTAAATAAAAATAATGAGAAAAGAGAAATAAACGGATTAATTAAAGTAATGAATAAATACAATTTAAATCAGTCTATAATTATAAATCAAAAAAGAGATGAAACTATTAAAATTGATAACAAAAAAATAGTACTCGTACCTGCTTGGAAATGGAGCTTAGAAAATTACTAAGTATGATTAGTAAAATAGACTTAATTTACTAAGTGTAATTAGTAAATTAATTCCCCTTTTTGTCCATAGCTAAATTAGCCAAGCTATCAGCTTCCTTGTTATATTCTCTCCTAACATGAAAAAAGTTTACTTGGCTAAACTCTAAAATATATTGTCTAATTTTTAAATATATAGGCAATAAGTCTTTATTTTTTACCCTATATTCTCCTGACATTTGTTTAACAATTAACTCTGAGTCTAAATAAAAAGTTAACTTTGTAGCTTGCATATCTTTAGCTTTTTCTATTGCTTTTAAAACCGCCCTATACTCTGCTTGATTATTAGTGGTTACTCCTAAGTATTCTGAAATCTCTTCTAAAATATTTTTATCTGCATCATAGATAACCGCCCCTAAACCCGCTGGTCCAGGATTACCTCTAGATCCACCATCACAATAGATTATAAGATCTGTATTTTTTTTTAAATTATTTTTCTTCATATTTTTTAAAATCAATTATTTTGAGTTGAATAGTTTTTTTACCGTTAAAGTGATTATATTCCAAATAATAAACTAAATCAATTTTATCCCCTGCTTTTACTTCAGTAAATTTTTCACTTTGTGAGAAAGCAATCGCCCAAAAATTATTTACCTTAATTTTTATATGTTGCCCCTTATCTCCCATAGTCATTATATCAGAAACTAGTTGTTTGCGACTGACAAATAAAGGACGAGGATTATCCTTACCATAAGGTCTAAGCTTGTCACAATTTAACATAAAATCTTCATTTATAAGTGCTAAATCTAATTCTAAATCAATTTCTAATTTAGGAGACAATTCCTTGCCTTTTAATTTTTTTTCTGCTAACTTTCTTAACTTTGAAACAAATTTATCTAGTTTATCTTGACTATAAATAGAAAAGCCACAAGCCATAGGATGCCCCCCGTATTTATCTAAATAGTCTTTTAAATCTTCTAAAGCCTCGACTAAATTAAACTCATTAATACTTCGACCAGAGCCTTTAAAACTTACCTTACCTTTATCCTCTTCAGTCCTAGTAATTACTAAAGAAGGAAGATAGTGTTTAGCGGTAAGCTTACTAGAGGCTAAACCTATTACTCCCTCATTCCATTTTTTCCCCTGAGGACAAACAGCTATCTTAACAAAATTTTTATCATCTTTTAAAAGATCACCTACTTCGTTAAAAATTTCCTTAGTAATAACTTGTCTTTTTTGATTTTTTAAATTAAGTTCCTCCGCTAGTTGTCTAGCTTCTATACGAGAAGACGTGGTAAGTAATTTAACCGCAGTGTCAGCATGTTCTATACGACTTGAAGCATTCAATCTTGGAGCTAATTGAAAAGCAATATTCCAACTTTCCAAATCTTTATCACCAGAGAGTTTAGATAATTTAGCTAACTGATACAAACCTTGCCTACCTTTGACTAAAGAACTTAAATTATAATTAATAACTTTTAAACCTTCTCTCACTAAAACTCTATTTTCTCCCGTTAGAGAGACTAAATCTGCAATTGTACCTAAAGCCACTAAATCTAATTGTCTTCTTAGTAATTTAGATTTATCTTCACTACTAAGTTTAGAGGAGTTTACTAAGGCTTCAGCTAGCTTAAAGGCCACCCCAACTCCAGCTAGTTTTTTATAAGGGAAACTATCTCCAGGATGAGCTGGGTTTATAATCAAACAATCTGGCCAATCTTTTTTATTCTCCGGAAAACTATGATGGTCACTGACTATCACTTCAATGCCTAATTCTTGCGCTAAAGATATTTCTACTTTATTTCTTACCCCACAATCAACAGTAATTATTAATTTAATACCACGATTATGAGCTTCAGAAATTGCTTGTTTATTTAAACTATAACCCTCGCTAACTCTATCAGGAATATAAGTTTCTACGTCTGCCTTTAAGGTATTTAATATATCAAAAAGTAAGGAGCTGGAAGTAATTCCATCAGCGTCATAGTCTCCATAGACTAAAATTTTATGTTTAGATTTTATATGATAAATAATCTTTTCTATAACTTTTTGCATGTCAGAAAATAAATAAGGATCTAAAAACTTAACAGTATCATTATTTAAAAACTCTAAAAATTTATCACTTTCAATATTTCTATTAACTAGAAGTTGCAACAAAAAACTAGGGATTTCGTGATGTTTTCCTATAAAGTCTAAACTTATTTTATTAGCTAAATGCCAGTTTTTTTTCATGTTTTAAAAGCTAGTACCAAAAGTCCAAGCTACCATAGAAAAAATTACCATAACTGAAATAATTATCCAAAGACCCTTATTTATAGCTTTTTTTGTTCTTTTCTTCATTGTATTATTATTTTATCTTTTTAAAATTTTTACAAATGTTTCAGGGGGAATATCAACACTACCCCTACCCGCCTTCATCATTTTCTTTTTCCCTTTCTTTTGTTTATCTAGTAGTTTCCTCTTTCTACTTACATCACCACCATAAAGCTTAGCGGTTACATCTTTTCTCATCGCTGAAAGTCTTTCAGCGGCAATAATCTTTCCTCCAATGGCTGCTTGTAATTTCACAACAAACATTTGCTTAGGCAAAGAATCTCTTAAGATTTTTACAATTTCTTTACCTTGAGAAAAGGCTTCATTTCTATAGACCATAAGTGATAAAGACTCTACCAACTCTTCCGCTACTAATATATCCATTTTAACTACATCAGCCTCTCGATAGCCTAAATATTCATAGTTTATAGAACCATAACCAGAGCTAACACTTTTTATCTTATCATAATAATCGGTCAAAATGGAAGACAAAGGTAAATTATAGTGTAAAATAACTCTTCCACCCTCCTTATCTCCACTGTTTATATACTCCGTATTCTTATACTCCCCCCTCTTTTCTTGGGTAAGTTGCATAATAGAACCTAAATAAGCGTGAGGAGTAATTATATCTAATGTGACCCACGGTTCTTCAATTTTTTGTATTCTATCAACAGTCGGCATTTTTTGCGGAGTTCTAATAATATTTTCTTCCAAATTAGTCGTAGTTACTCTATAGGCTACGCTAGGGATAGTTACAATTATATCTATATTATATTCTCTTCTTAATCTTTCTTGAAATATTTCCAAATGAAGTAAGCCTAGAAAACCACAACGCAAACCAAAACCTAAAGCTTCAGAATGTTCAGTTTCATAAGTTAGTGAAGCATCGTTTAATTTCAACTTCTCTATAGCCTCAATTAAGTTTTGCCACTCACTACCTTCTTTAGGGAAAATACCCGCAAAAACCATGGGCTTTACCTCCTTGTAGCCTGGTAAACTCTGACAATTTTTTAAATCTGAACTTAAAGTAATAGTATCTCCTACTTTAGATTGACTAACTTCTTTGAAGCCTGTAATGATATAACCTATCATACCTGTCTCTAATTTTTCAGTCGGGGTGTACTGAGGTTTAAAAATACCAATATCCAATATTTCACTTTCAGATTGACTAACAGCTAAACTAATCTGATCACCTTTGGAAAAGCTACCGTCAACCACCCTAACATAAGTAACCACTCCTTTATACTTATCATAATTAGAATCAAATATCAAAGCTCTGGTAGAGCCTGTTTGGCTACTTTGTGGTTTATTTCCTTTATCTATAACTCTGTGCAAAATTTCTTCCACTCCTTGCCCGGTTTTACCTGAGGCTAAAATTATATCATCTCTATCACAGCCTAAAAGCTCCATTATCTCTTCCTGACTCTTTTCAATATTGGCCGCCGGTAAGTCAATTTTATTTATAACTGGAATAATATATAAATTCTGTTCTAAAGCTAAATACAAATTTGCCAAAGTTTGAGCTTGTATGCCTTGACTAGCATCAATAAGTAAAATAGCTGTCTCAACCGCTGCTAAAGACCGGGAAACTTCGTAACCAAAATCAACGTGACCTGGAGTATCTATGAGGTTCAGTAAGTAACCATCATATTCCATATTTACCGGCTGAAGTTTAATAGTTATACCTCTCTCTCTTTCTAAATCCATTCCATCTAATATCTGATCTTTCATCTTTCTGTCTTCAACTGTTTTAGTCACTTGCAACATTCTATCAGCCAAGGTACTTTTACCGTGATCAATATGAGCAATTATACAAAAATTTCTAATTTTATCTGTTTTATGATTCATAAAATAAATTATCTGAATAATAATTAAAAAACTATCAACTACTATTACACCTCCCTAGCTTGAATAAAGTCCTCAGTCTTTATCTTCTTCCAAGGTAATCGACGACGCAGACTAGAGAAAATAGCAGACATTTCCTCCACTTTAAATATATAACAAAAAAGCACATAAAAAGCTAGCCCTGCTATTCCTGACCCTAAGCCTTGTAGAAGTACACCGAGGAAAGTGGTCATATCAATAAAGGGCCAAATAACAACTTTCGCAATTTGCACAACAATACCCGCAATAATTGCCGCGACTGACATTTTAACAACCGCTAGAAGTAGCCCTTCACCATATAAACTCCCTAAACGGCAATTTAAAACTAACCATAATATTAAGAAATTTAATACTGATGAAACAGAAAAAGCTAAAGCTAGTCCAGCTACTCCTAAAGTAGCTGAGAAATAAGTAGCTAAAATTATATTTAAAACCATAGCAACGATAGCAGCGTAAAAAGGAGTTCTAGAATCTTCTTTAGCATAAAAAAGTCTTACCAGTAAGGGAATGCTAGCCTGAGCAAATAAACTGAGAGTGAAAAAACCTAAAGTATCAATAGTTAAAATAGTATCTTGCCAATTAAACTTACCTGTACCTAAAATAACTCTAATAATCTGGGCTCTTAAAGTTAGAAGTAATACAGTCGAAGGGATTATGAAAAAAAGTATTTGTCTAAAAGTTTTAGTAAAACTGCTAATTAATTTTTTATCATTCCCGCTTAATCTAGAAAAAGTGGGAAAAGCAGCTACGGCAAAAGAAATTCCAAATATACCGACGGCGAAAGACTGTAAATTATTAGCAAAATTAAAAACTGCTAAAGAACCAGAAATTAAAGTAGAAGAAATTATGGTTATTATAAGTAGATTAATTTGACCGACCGCTAAGCCCATTGTTCTAGGCACCATCATTTTAAGTATTTTTCTTACTCCCTCAATTTTAAAGCTTAATTTAAATCTATAGAAGAAACCTGAAGATACGGCAAATGGTAGTTGAATAAGCATATGTAAAAAAGCTCCCAAAACAACTCCCCAAGCCAGACCGGCAATACCAAACCACGGCATTAAATAAATAATACCAAATATAATACCTAGGTTATATAAAACAGGAGCTAAAGAATAAGCAAAAAATTTCTTATACGACTGCAGCACTCCACCTAAAACACTAGAAATACCTAAAAATATAGGTGATAAAAACATTATTCTAGTTAGCTTAACAGTGGTTAACTGTAAACTTGCCTCAAAGCCTGGAACAATTAGCCTGACTAGCTGCGGAGCAAATATAATTGCCACAACCGACAAAATAATTAAAGATATCATGAGTAAGTTTAAAATACTGTTAGATAAATCCCAAGCCGACTTATTTTTTCTATAACTATCACCATATGTAAGTGAAAAATCTTTTACTAATTTAGTAAAAACCGGAATAAATCCAGCTGAAAGCGCTCCTAAAACTATCAAATTAAATAATAAATCTGGTACCCTGAAGGCAGCGTAATATGCATCAGTTATCTCTGAAGCTCCAAATTGTCCAGCTAGCACCCTGTCTCTTAAAACCCCTAAAACCCTGGAAAAAAAAGAAAAGAGAGCTACTAAAGCAGCTGCCGAGGTAATAGTATTTATTGGTTTAGAAAAAATCTTTTTTAGCATTATAAATTTTAATTTAAACAATTATTCTTACATCTCCAGCCTGAGCTTTCTTGTCACTTAAAAAAACCGGATTAATATCTAATTCTTTTATCTCCAAATTATTCTTAGCTAAATTAGATAAGTTTAGCATTAGTTCTATAATAGCGTCTTGGTTATAACTCTTTCCCCTGTAACCAGATATAAGTTTATAAACCTGTAAACTTTTTAACATCTCTATAGTTTTAGATTTATTTAAATACCCTAGGTGCCAAGAAACATCTTTTATAATCTCAGTATAAATACCTCCCCAGCCCAACATAAAAATTGTGCCAAATTTATTATCTCTTTTAAATCCAGCGATTAATTCTAGATTATTCTCTAAAAAAGGTTGATAAATAATTTTATCAGCACCTTTTTTAAACAGTAGTTTCAACTTATCGTATGTAATTTTCGCTTCCTGTAAGTTTCTAATATTAACTCTGACAGCATTTTCTTCAGTTTTGTGAATTAAATTTTCTCCGACAGCTTTCAAAACAAAGGGAAATTTTAACTTCCCTAACTCTGTTTTATTTTCCACCAACCTTGTTTTAACTATATTTATCTTGTAACTCTCTAAAATACTTAAAGATTCAAGATAAGGTAATTGCTTAGATTCACCTTCAATTATTAATTTATTCTCTCTACTATTATGATTCCTATATTCTGGTAAGTTTTTAAGACTACAAAAATAATCTCTATATTTAGCTAAAGCAAATAGAGCGGGCTCTAAGCACTCGTAATGCGACAAGCTATTTAATTCAAAAATTTCTCTAGCTTGTTTAAGTGACTTACCGCCAATAAAGACAGGAATAAATAATTTATCATTATATTTTTTTTGTAGACTACAGATAAGTTTAGCGGTTTTTTCTGGTTCACTAATACTTTGTGGTGTGAACACAAGAATAAAAACCTTCTCTTTCGTTTTAGAAATTAAGATCTCTAGAGCTATTTGATAGTGAGAAGCTAAAGCATCACCTAGTATATCAAGAGGATTCTTTAATTTTATAGCTAGTGAATAATCTTTAATTTGCCTAATATCTTTAGGCCATTTAGATAAAGATAAATTATATTGTTCTATAATATCAGCCGCTATAACCAAAGGTCCGCCTGCATTGGAAATTAACATTAATGATAAATTTTTAAAAATTTTATTTAAATTTTTATCTTTTAAACTAGGCCAGAGTTTTAAAACATCAAAAAGCTGTCCTAAATTATCTAATAAAATTGCTCCGCTAGACTCTATAGCTAACTTAGAAATTTCCCACGATCCCGCCAAGCTTCCAGTATGACTAAGAGCCATTTGCGCTCCGGCTTTACTTTTTCCGGCTTTAATCATTATTACAGGTTTCTTTTTAGCTAATTTTGATAAACTTTTTCTCAATTTTCCTCCATCACCTATTTCCTCCAAATAAGCTACTACCAATTTTGTATCATTGTCCTCTCTTAAATAATCAAAAATTTCATCTTCAGCTATGTCCACTTTATTACCTAAACTAACAAAATTTGCTAAAGATAAGCCACTACCAGCAAACCAATCTAACATAGCACTGCCAATAGCCCCTGATTGACTTACCAAAGATATATGACTACTTTCATATTTATTTAAACTAGCTTTACTAAAGGTTAAATTTAAATTGTTAGAGTTAGAGATAAAACCCAAACAATTGGGACCTAAAATATTTAAATTATTAGCCTTAGCTAAACTAAAAATTTCTGACTCTAACTTAGCACCTTCTTTATTTAACTCTTTAAATCCAGCACTGATAATAACAATATTTTTTATATTTAACTTCACGCATTTTTCTACTTCAGCTTTTACAAATTTAGCAGGAATAACAATTAAAACTACATCAATTTTTTCTTTAATTTCTGTAAGTGAAGAATAAGCTTTTAAACCCAAAATTTTATCACTACTTAAATTTATTGGATAAATCTTACCCTTATAGCCACTCTCTTTAACATTAGAAACTATTTGCCAACCTAACTTTTTAGAATTAGAAGAAGCACCGACAATTGCCAGACTTTTAGGATTAAAAAAATTAGTTAAATTCATACAATATTTTAAGCTCTTTTATTTTCTGGCCAGTATACTAATAATATAGCAACGGCAAGACAAATAAGCAATAATAAATTTAAGTTAAAATAAGCTAAAACTGAACCCGGGTAAACAAGTTCTAAAATAAATAGTGATATTAAAGTTAAAAGAAGAAAATAAAAAATTTCTCTAACAATTTGAAATATATTTAATTTTGAAATATTATTTAAAATATTTTTTTCCATATATTTGTACCTTTAAGCTCTACCGTAATATTATCTATTAAAATTGCGGGCTTATCAACTAAGTTTAAACCTGGAATAGATAGTAAAACATTATACTTATTATCTTTACTCCAAACCTCGGACAAGTTAAACTTAGCCTCAGCTATATTCCAAGAATCATCTTTTTTTATTGGAGAGTAATTAGCTATAATATAATTTAATTCTGAAAGCTTAGTAACTTGATTGATGCTTTTATAACGTGGGTCAAAGACCTTAGCATTTTCAAAAACAAAGATCCCGTCATTAGCTAAATGAAGTCCTCCTTTTTCCAAAATAATTTCTTCCCAAATATCTTTACTCTCAAGATCTTTTAAATAATACTGCTTGTAAGTTTCTTCTAATTTAATTTCTTTATTTTTAAAATTAAAATTTTGTAAATAATCTGGATAAATTGTTTCTGCTCTTAAAAAACTACCATTATTTTTTAAAGTTACTTTCCCTTCGCTTTTATAGATATTAATTTTGTTTATAAAAACTATATAGTTAGTTGAACTTTTAATCTCAGACACAACTATATCACTACCAGACCTTATCTCCGCTCTATAGACACCTTCGGGTAAATAACCTAGAGACCAAGCGAAATCCTTAACTTTAGAAACATTAGCTTTGTCAGAACTATCTCCATCATCTTCCAAAAACTCTGAATTTAGTAATTTATTTTGATAATACAAACTAAGCTCTATTTCATCACTATTCTTATTTTCATTTAAATCAAAAAATTTAAAATTCAAGCTTATATCTTCACCAAAACTATAAACAAACATCTGTTGATCACCTCTAAGTGGCACCGGCAATAACCATTCTTCCTTATCACTGTTTTTTTCTTTATCTAAAGAAAAAGCAGGTAAATCTAAATTCGTATCCGATAAATTATACATCCCTAAATCAAATCTCTCAATATCACTGTCTAAATATTCTTTTAAGTTTACAAATTTTTTTTCTTTTTGTAAAAATAATTTGCCATCTTCACTCTGCACACTCTCCCAGACATCCAAAGCTTTTTCTATGGTTCTATTCTCTAATGGCTTTTCTAGATAACGCCATAATTTATCATCTGCCAAAAGACCTATTTTAAGAAGGTTATTTTCATCATTTAAAAACTTGTATCTCAACCTAAAAGTAGCTTCATTAAAATGACGAGGAAGTTGCAAAGAAAAATAAACTGGCTCTCCCAAAATACCAGCTTGTCCTTCAACATCTTCTATTCTTTCAGGGGGAGTTAGGTTAGCTATGAAATAATTTTTTTCTAACAAGTTACCATTATACTGAATACTTCCAAAAGGAATAATTTTGAAATATAAAAAATATGTCATTGCTAAAAGCCAAGCAACAAGCAAAAAATATCTTAATTTTAATATATAACTTATCTTCATGTACTCTTATTATACCTAATTTAGAGAAGGGGAACAAATTCAAACTCCAATTATTACTGTAAATCACTGCTCATGATTATTTAAATAATTATTTAATAATTCTTGTTTAATTTTATAACTTTGCCCATGCTTTATCATCCCTAAATAAGAGAGGTAAGACTCTTCTTTATAGTTATTTTCTTTCAATTTACGAAACATTCTTTTCTTAGTGGATTGGCGCAAGACATGATGGTCAGGAAAATTAACCCAACCTAAAAAATCAACCCCCGAAGCCATGGTTTTAATAGATATTTTATTGGGATGTATCTCTAAGTTTAGACTAGAGCTAAGAAATTCTTTAATTCTGAACACTTGATTTTCAAGCCAGATCTTATCGTCCGATAATATTACAAAATCGTCAGCATAGCGTATATAAAATTTTGCCTTAATCTTATGTTTTACAAATCTATCAAACTCATTAAGATATATATTCGCAAATAATTGCGAAGTAAGATTACCTAATGGTAACCCTTTACCATTTTCAACATGAAAACTATTAACAACTTGAGTTAATAACCTAATAATATTCTCATCTGAAATATAATCTTTAAGGATATTTATTAATATTTCATGATTGATGCTAGCAAAAAATTTTTTAATATCACCTTTAAGCACCCAGCAAGTTTTAGTATTATTTCTACTGGCCTTTAAAAAGAATCTATTAAATCTGTTGATTGCCCTATGAGCCCCTTTGTCTAACCGACAAGAATAACTATCAAAAATAAAAGTCTTATCAAAAAATGGATAAAGTTGGCGATAAATAGCATGATGTAAGAGCCTGTCACTAACAGTAGCTTTATGAATATTCCTGGTTTTAGGATCGTGTACCATAAATGCTTTAT
>CAYMGT010000011.1:0-20616 GCA_964390115.1 uncultured Gammaproteobacteria bacterium | reverse complement strand
GCTCGGGGACAGGGATTCGAACCCCGATTACCTGGACCAAAACCAGGCGTCCTACCATTAGACGATCCCCGAATATATATTATTCCTGTATATAATAAAAATAATAAGCTATTTTTCTTAGCTTGTCAAAAAATTATATCTTGGCATAACGCCTAACCGCCACTAAACTAGCTAAAATATTAACTATAACTACAAGTAAAAATTCTACACCAAAAATTTGCCAAAAATTACTAAAGAAATAACCAATAATATCAACATTATAACCCACAAAGAAAACTTCTAAATAGGGCTGTAGTAATGATAGAAAAGGATAAAAAGCAAGTAATATGATGCCCATGCTAACTATGCTGTATATAATAGCTGAAATAATAAAAGGCATATAAATAAAACTGCCCGAAGCACCTACTAATCTCATAATATTTATTTCCTTTCTATGGGTATATATAGCCACTCTAATAGAGTTATAAACCACAATTAAACTAGTAATTATGAAAATGATAATAATAATCATTCCCACTTGATTAACTTTATCAGTAATATTATTAATTCTCTCTAAAATAATACTATTATCTGTAAAATCTCTAGACTCTATAATATTACTTTGATATGCTCGAAGAATATTTATAAGCTCGGGCGCTTTTTGACTAGTGCTAGGAATAATTATCAAACTAGGCGATAAGGGATTTTTACCCAACTCCCTTAAAGCTTGGATAATTTCTGGATTTTTTTCATTTTTTTCTCTAAAAGAAAGTAATGCCTCTTGCTTAGAAATATAACGAACATTTTTTACCTGTTCTAGGTTTTCTAATTCTGCTTTTAAACTCATTATTTGTGTTTCACTTGCTGAACTATTCAAATATAGATTAATATCAATTTTCTCTTTTACTGCTTCAATAGCGTTTTGACTTATTACTTGAACAGTTATTAAACTATTTATAGAAAATAAAGCTAAAATTAAAATAGTTACCGTCACAATTGACAGCCAAATATTTCTATATATATCCTGAAAACTTAATTTTAAAATTCTAAATAAAAACAAAAACATAAGTTATATTAACGTATAATGTATTTACCTTGTTCTTGATCACTAATAATTCTTCCTTCGTCCATGGTTATAACTCTTTTTCTAAGACGATTAACTATATCTCTATTGTGAGTAACTAAAACTACAGTAGTGCCAAAATTATTAATTTTTTGTAAAAGCTCAATAATTTCATTAGCATTAATAGAATCTAAATTACCCGTAGGTTCGTCAGCTAAAAGTATTTTTGGTTGATGGACTAAAGATCTGGCAATAGCAGCCCTTTGCTGTTCTCCACCTGAAACCTCATTAGGGTATCTATGACCTTTATCTTCTAAACCAACAATACTTAGAACACTGGGAACAATTTTTTTTATCTTAGCTGGACTTTGACTACAAACTTGCAAAGCAAAGGCAATATTTTCAGCTATAGTTTTTTTAGGCAATAGTTTAAAATCTTGAAAAATAACGCCTATTTGCCTTCTAAGATAAGGGACTTGTGATCGATTAAGTTTAGTTATATCCCATTGACCAACAATAACTTTACCGGAATCAACCCTTTCTTCTCCAGTTAAAATTTTTACTAAAGTAGTTTTACCAGTACCTGATTGACCAACTATAGAAACAATCTCTCCGGGTCTAATGTGTAAGCTAACATTATCTAAAACCGGAGTTTTAGGGCTATAGTATTTACTAATGTTAAAAATTTTAATCATATTAAAATAAAGTTTGAGCAAAATTAAATATATCTTTACTAGCAAATAAACTTTCTTCTCGACTACTAGCTCCTAAAATAACAGCAATAAGGTTTCTATCTCCATAAGGAATGCTTACAGACAAACAATTACCTGCTTCATGTAGATATCCGGTCTTAGAAGCGCTAAAGGGCATAACGTCATATCTCAACCAACTGTTGGTAGTGTATAAGTTATGCTTCTTTTTAGTATTAATAGTTGAGAAGCTATAACTTTTAGTACCAGTAATTTTCTTTATTATCAGATCACTTAGAGCATATTTAGTTATTATAGCATAATCTAAAGCAGAACTCACATTTTCAGTTGAAAGCCCGGTTGGCTCTCTAAAATGAGTATTGTTAGCATTTAATTCTTTAGCTAGAGCATTCATCTCTCCTATAAACTCAGTTCGTGATATTCCAGAATAACGCACTAGAGTTTCTACAGCATTGTTAGCTGAACTAACTAGAGCAGCATATAATAGATCTTCTATAGTCATAGTTTCTCCTTCAGACACTCTTAGTCTCGCTGATTCCCATTTATTACAATACTCATAATTATACTCTTCATCTTGATACTTATATTCTACAACCTGATCTAAGTTTCGATTGTGATTTAGAAATATCCTAACTGCATGTAATTTAGTTAAACTAGCAATTGGTAAAGAATTGTTAGCATCTTTTTCCCACAAAACATCACCGGTTTTTTGATCTATAACTACAGCAGATTTAGCTTTTATTTCTGGAATAAGTAAGGCCCCGTGATTTAATAAACCTAAAACTCTACCTGTTTTATCCTGAGGAATGTAGAGTGGTTCTAAATTTACATCTATAATACCCTCACCTAAAGAACTAATTTTCTCAAAAGCTAATTTATCTAAATCTATAGAGCGATTAGGAAAAATTGCTCTATTGGGACCAAAATCATTTATTACTACATCAACATATTTACTATTAGCTAAATTATGTACTCTGATTTTTGAACCCTTAGGAAAATCAGGGGAAGCAGCATACATTCCCCCTTTATAAGCATACCAACTAGCTTCTCCTTGAGCTAAAACTTTAGGATAAGAAAATACTGCTAACCGGGCATAAGGTAGATGTATTACGGATCGAACAAAATTATCTTCAGGAAAATCTTGAGTTGGTAGTGGTCTCCAGCTACTATAGTTTTTATCAAAGAAAAAAACTTGCTTATAATCACTACTATCTTTTTCGTAATCTAGTTGAATATAAAAAGGTCTAGTGCTGTCGTAGGCTTCTTTATTTAAAAAATCAAACTCATAAACTGGACTTAATTGTTCTAAACTAAAAGGTAAAAAGGTTTCATTTATAATCTCAGTTTTAACCCAAGAAGCATCAGATAATATATTTGGAGTTAAAGATAATTTTAAATTATTATCTAAACTTGAAACAGTATAACCTCTTTCAACTGTTTTCTTATCAAGTTTAATTAAAGTACTTTCACTAGCCTCTACAGAAAAAGTAAAAGCTAAAGTAAAAAATAATCCTAATAGTATACTAATTACTAATTTAAATTGACCTTTATATTTTACTCCCATATAATAATTACAGTTATCTATTTATAAATTAAGTTTACATTAAGCTGATATAGCTCAACTGGTAGAGCAATTCCTTCGTAAGGAAGAGGTTGTCGGTTCAATTCCGACTATCAGCTCATCTTAGATTACTGCCTTTTCTTTATTATCTCCCATCACATAAACAGTTTGAGTAGGGTAAGCCATTTCTATATCTAAATTTTCAAATTTCTCTTTTATTCCTAAATTCAAAGTTTGATTTAAATCCATATACTCATTGTAGTCTGCACTATCTACAAAATAAACTAATTCAAAAACTAAAGCTGAGTCAGCAAAAGTTTTAAAATGAATTCTATCTAAATCTACTTTATCTAAAGTATTTGTAATCTCAGCAACTATTTCTGGGATTTTTTTAAGTTTATCTGAAGAAGTAGAATAAACAACTCCAAAACTGACCACAACTCTTCTTTTTTCCATTTTCTTGTAATTATGAATTTTACTGGAAGTTAATTCAGAATTATTTATTACAATTTGTTCTCCTTGAAGTGATTTAATTCTTGTACTTTTAAATCCAACCTGCTCTACCGTTCCCATAGTTTGCGGATCAATTATTATAAAATCACCAACTTCAAAAGGTTTATCAAAGTATATAGTTAAAGAAGAAAATACATCTCCTAAAATATTTTGAGCAGCTAAAGCAACGGCAATTCCACCAATTCCTAAACCAGCGATCAACGAAGTAACGTCTACCCCTAAATTTGATAAAGCTAAAAGTAACCCAAATGACCAGACAACTAAATTAACTACTGTCTTTAATAGTGGCATTAACTGTTGTTTTTGATTATCAGTATTAGACTGACTATCCACCCAATAGCCAATTAGTATTTGCAATATAATTGAACCTTGATAGAAAGCTATAGATATAAACAAAGTATTAATTATTTTAGGACCTAACTCCCCTAAAGATAAAATTTGACTAGCCAACCAAAGCGATAAAATTAAAATAAAACTACCTCTTATAGCCTTTATAATATCAACCAATTTATCATCAAAAGTATTAGTAGTTTTTTTACTCAACTTTAACAAACGATGACTTAAGCGATTTTTTATTATTTTAAAAACAATTAGTAAGCCAAAAAATATTCCCAAAGCCCAAACATATTCTGTTATAGTGTTAGAAAAAAATTCTGTTTGCCAATTTAAGTTGTTTAATATATCCATAGTATTATTTTACGAAATACCTAAACCATCTCTTAGGATTAGACACTTCTTCATTAATATTATTTTCTTGTAAAATTTTTGGTCCACTAGGCGCCTCTTCGGTTCTAATAACTACCACTGTTTCTCCAGGTTTTTTTAAGCCTAAATTATTTCTAGCTTTTAGTTCAAGTGATTCCTCTGAATTAAAATACTCTATCATTTCATCCAATTCTTTATTAGAGCTTTCAAAATTAGCTATCTTCTCTTTTAGTTCAGAAATTTCCTTGTCTATATCTTTTCTTTGTTGCCAGTTACTATATAAAGGAACAGCTATAAAAACTAAACAAATAATACCGACAAATAACCAAAAAATTTGACTACTAAAAATTTTCTGAAAAAAATTAGTTTGTTTTTTTCTTGGTCTAAGCATAAAATTTTATACAGAATTCTTTTTAACAATAAAATGATATTTACTTAATTCTACTAAACTAATACTAACTATACTAACTCCTATAATAGCTAACCAATCCTTAGCTGACAAGGCTACTGTTGAAAGAGCATTTTGTAGTGGTGGAAAATAGATAGCTAGCAAAAGAAGCATTAAACTAATTAAAGTAGCAAAAATTAAATACTTATTAGAAAATGGATTTATTCTCCAAATAGGTTGAGTGAGAGAGCGTAAACTAAATACATACAAAAGAGAATCGAAGCCAACAATAGCAAAAATAAAGGTTCTTATATAATCTATATTTAAATTTAATTTTAAGAAATACCAGAAAATTGCAAAATAAAAAAGATCTCTTATAAGCCCAGCGGCAAAAATTATTACTTTCATCTCTGTGTTTATAATCGGTTCTTTACGAGAGATTGGCTTTCTTTTCATAATACCTTTTTCTTCTTTTTCGAAAGCTAAGGAAAAATTAGGCAAGCCATCATTTACAATATTTACCCAAAGTATTTGAGCTGGTAAAATTGCCAGAGGTGCTCCCATTAAAATTGAACCAACCACTAAGATAACTTCGGAAAAACTATCAGATATAAGATAGGTTATAACTTTTCTTATATTAGAAAAAATTATTCTACCCTGTTTAACTGCTGCTACAATTACTTTAAAGTTATTATCTAATAAAACTATGTCTGAGGTTTCTTTAGCAATGTCTGTTCCTGAGCCCAGACAAACCCCGATATCAGCTGCTTTTAAAGCTGGAGAATCATTTATACCATCTCCAGTCATAGCCACCACCTCCCCTTGAGCTTGTAGAGCTTGAACTATTCTTAGCTTATGATGAGGGCTAACTCGAGCAAAAATATTTACTTTTAAAACTACTTTTTTTAACTTCTCATCTGAAATAGTATCTAAAATATCTCCTGTCATAATTGAGTCAGCTGTAACTTTAAAACCAATCTCTTTAGCAATCGCTTTGGCAGTCAACTTATGATCCCCTGTTATAATAATAGGTTTTATGCCCGCTTCTTTACAAATAGCAATGGTTTCTTTAGCTTCTTTTCTTAGTGGATCTTTTAAAGCTAAAAAACCAACAAAGATTAAATCCTTATCTATTTTCTCCCACTCTGGCTTATCAATTTCTTTAATTTCGCTGGCTTCAATTTTCTTGTAAGCCAAAGCAATTAGTCTTAAGCCCTGCGCAGTTAAATCTTCATAAGACTTATTTAACTCGACTCTTTTCTTAGCTGATAAAGCAATGATTTCTCCTTGCTTGTAATAAAAAGAAGACTTTTCTAAAACTCTCTCTGGAGCACCTTTTTCAAATAAACGAAAGTTTTTATCTTTTTTATGCAAAGTCGCCATGAACTTGCTCTCACTAGAAAAAGGTAATTCAGCTACACGCGGATAAATTTTCTCTGCCTCATCTCTATTTAGTCCGGATTGAATAGAGGCTGAAAGTAGAGCCACTTCCGTGGGCAGTCCAATTGTTTTCCACTCTTCTAAAGACGCCTCTGGATTTTCAATTACAGAATTATTACACAATAAACCTATTCTAAGAGCAAATTGAATATCACTACCCCAATTATTCAATTTTTTAGAATTATCTATTTTAGTCTCTTTTTCGTTTAAAATAATTTTTACCACCTGCATCTCGCCTTTAGTCAAAGTTCCAGTTTTATCGGTACAAATTACTGTTGTTGAACCAAGGGTTTCAGCAGCTACCAATCTTCTAGTTAAAGCTTTCTTTTTTAAAATATTCTGCATACCCAAGACAAGTATAACAGTTACCGCTACAACCAAGCCTTCAGGTATAGCTGAGACTGCTATTGCAACTGAGACAATAAACATCTCAAAAAGGTCTCTACCTTGTATAAGACCAATGGCAATTATAGATAAACAAACAAATAGAACTATAATTCCTAAAAGTTTAGATAACTGACTTAAACGATGTTGTAATGGAGTTTGCTCTTCTTTAGTAGATCTCACTAAAGAAGAAATTTTTCCTATTTCTGTTTTAGAACCTGTAGCTATTACAACCGCCCTACCTTTACCGGAAATAACAATAGTGCTGGCATATACCAAATTTAATCTATCAGCCATCGGAATACCAACCTCCACTCTTTTAATATTCTTAGAAGCTGGTACAGACTCACCCGTTAAACTAGCTTCATTTACCCTTAAATCATTACTCTCAATAATTCTAGCATCAGCAGCTATGCGACTACCAGGCTCTAAGATAATAATATCTCCAGGAACTAAATTTGAGCTATCTATTTCTTTTTCTTGCCCCTCCCTTATAACTAAAGCTTTATGATGAACCATTTTTTTGAGCTGAGACAAGGCTTTGTTGGCTTTATTTTCCTGAAAAAAACCAATTACGGTATTAATAAACACAGCACCAAATATAACATAAGCATCAACCTTTTCTCCTAAAGCCAAAGAAATACCAGCTGCTATAAGCAAGATAAAAATAAGGGGACTTTTAAACTGCGTAAAGAAAATGCTGAGAGAGCTTAAACCTTTCTCCTGCTCTAATTGATTTAAACCATATTTTTCTAAACCCAACTTAACTTCTTTATCTTTTAATCCTTTTAGGCTAGTTTTTAAGATTTTTAAAACTTCTTTTATTTCCAGATTGTGAAAGTTTGTCATATTTATAAGGTAAAAAATAGTGATATTAACTTTTTTTATTATAACACAAAAGAGGGATTAAAAAAATTTATGCCTTGTTCTACGCAAGATGAGATTGAAGCCTCTACGCTTTCGCATTCAAGGATGAACCTGAAGCTCTAGCGATTTGATATTTTAGTAATTCTAGATTAATAATAGAGACAGGTTAGGATAATTATCTATGAATAAATTTGGCTAAACAAAGATTAGTGGAAATTAAAGAATTCTTGCCTGCTACACGCGGTCTGAAATTTACAGACCCAATAATTCATCTTTCAAGCACATTCTTGTATAAGAAAAGACTTTTATTTTTATTCATTTGCTTTTTTATAAATAAATTGTTATAATATATATTATTATGATTGCAATAATATAATATGTTTAATATTAGGTAAAATATGAGATTAATTATATTTAATTTTAAGCTTATACATTTAAAAAATAAATACTTTTTTAACTTATACTATTAATATGTTAAATAAAAAATTACAAATTAGCCAACTTGACCGCAAAATGAAACCATACAAGCGTTTAGCTTCAACCTCTTTTACTGAATCTTGGATTAAAACTGTCAGACTAGCCTTAGGCATGTCTTTAAAACAGCTTGGTAATAAAATGGGTATTACTGCTCAAAGTGTTAGAAGTATAGAAGAAAGAGAAAAAAATGGCACTATTAGTTTAAAAAGTTTAAAGAAAGTGGCTAAAGCCCTCGATCTTGAGCTTGTTTATGGTCTAGCTCCTATTGATGAAAGTTTAGAAAAAATGATTGAATATCGTGCTACTAAATTAGCATATCAAATTACAAATAGAACTCATCGGACAATGTCTCTTGAAAATCAAGCAAATTCTCATGCTCGTTTAAAAAAAGCAATTAAAGAGCGTTCTTTGGAAATAATTAATAATGATTATAAAATACTATGGGACTAAACTTGAATTACAACAGATCTCAAACTCCATTAAATGATGAAGAAAAAGATGGCTTAAAAATTTTAAGTATAAATACTCGCGAAGAATTAGATGAATTTGAACATAATAATATAGAGACAGCAATTTATCACTTTCAAAAAAAAGAACTAACTATTGATTATTTCTTAACAGAACAATTTGTTAAAAATTTACATCTTAAAATGTTTGGTGATGTTTGGAATTGGGCAGGAATATTTAGAAAAAGCGACAAAAATATTGGTATTCCTTGGATTGATATTCCTACAGAAATGAAAAAATTATTAGATGATGTTCGTTATTGGCTTAATAAAAAAACTTTTTCAGAAGATGAAATTGCCATAAGATTTAAGCATCGGTGCGTGAGTATTCATCCTTTTTCAAATGGAAACGGTCGTCATTCACGTTTATTAGCTGATATTATGAGAGAGAAAATTTTTTCCCGTAGTTTTTTTTCTTGGGGCGAAACTTATTCAAGTAATAAGAATCTGAGTAATTTAAACTACATTAAAGCTTTAAAAGAAGCGGATAAAGGTGATTATAAGAAATTATTAGAATTTTCTCGGTCATAAAATATTATCTACAAATATCTATTAGAGCTTTAGTGCTTAAAAAAAATTTGACATTTATAATTACCTGTATTATTATAAGAATACTAATTAAAAATAGATTTATATTATTTTTATTTAGTAAATATATTATAATGTAGAGATAAAGTCGAATTTCTACCTTATTAGTATTCTAATTAAACTTATTTTTATTCTACATTTATGCAAGGAGTAATTAAAAAATTGACTGATAAAAATTTTGGTTTTATTGCCCAAGAAGGTGGTAATGATTTATTTTTTCATGCCAATAACTTAAACGGTGTTGATTTTACTCAACTTCGTGAAGGTGATAATGTAACTTTCGAAATTGAAAAAACTGAAAAAGGTGACGCAGCAGTCGACGTTAAAAAAGTTTAAACCACTTTTTAACAAAGCAAAAACTACAGTGAGTAACTGTAGTTTTTGTTTACCAAAAAAACTTAGCATCATCTTTTCTTTGGCGTTACCCAAAAACCCATATATTTTCCCAAAAGTAACCTAGTTTGGGCTTCTAAACAAGGAATAGCTCCAAAAAATATTATAGTAAAAGGAATAAATATCCATTCCACTACTACTTGTAGTTTCTTAATTTTCTTCACTTTAAAAGGTGGTTTAGGTAAAAGTAAAGTAGAAATAATTGCTGAAAGAACTAAGCCCACCATGGCTAAATTCATGAGTATGGTAGTTACCCCAGGTAAATTTCCGGATAAAACTGTAGACGTAAAACGTTCTCCCCCTATCCATAAAGGTAACCAACCTACAACGGCTATAATTAGAGCGTTAGTTGCCCAAGAATGAAAACCGTAAATTTGCACAAAAATATGAAATAACATAGTTTTCTTATTTACACTTTTCCAACTTTTAAAGGTATTAAACATTAAATAAGGAATGTTTTCTGACCCCCAGGCCCAACGTCTTTGCTGTTTATATAAACTTTTAGCGGTCTTAAAAACACTGGTATCCATAGTAGCATCCATAGAAACTGGAAAATATAATGGTTCTACTCTATATCTACCCTTATAGTGCAAAAGACAATGCCAAAATATTCTAGAATCCTCGCTCACCATTTTTGTAGACCAAAAACCAATATCATTTAAAGCTTTAAAAGACATAGAATGTGAAGAATAGGTAGCTAAACTTTCCTGACGTATTTGTTGCATCATTTGCCAGAAAGTATTTGAAGTAGCAGCTATTCTAGCAAAAAAGGGAGCTTGCCAAATATTATTATGATAGACAGGAACTGGTTGATAGCTGGCTAAATAAGGGTCGGGTGTAGTTAAGAACTTATAGCTTAATCTAAAGAAATAACCTCTACTGATAACTGTATCGATATCAAATACACTAACAACTAATTTATTATAGTCCCAAGATTGGGGATCTATAACCTGCTTTTTGAAGTCCTTAATCGCCCAAGCTTGATTAGCCCCCTTGCCCTTCAATTCTCCTTCAATATTATCAGGATGTAGGGAAATAAAAAATTTTTTGAAAGCTCCCCCAAATTCTTTAGCCACTTGTCTAGCTCTATCCAAAGCTTCTTCCCCGGCTCTTTCCTCAATAGCTAAGACAATCACGATATTTTTACTAGGGTGACTATCTTGATATATAGCTGACACCGTATTCCTTATAATCTCTACACTTTCATAGGATGTGGGTAAAACAACTAAATGAATCAAATCTCCCCAATTTACTCCTTCCTTATATAAATACTGAGCATTTTTTACATCTGACACTAAATAATCCTCTCCAATTATTTTGGAATTAGGCTTTAATTCTATGCAAAGCTTTTGCCAATCAATTTCTTTAGTAATTTTTAATTTCTTATAAGCAGCGACTAAATGTAAAGCTAAATACAGGACTAAAAGCAACCAATAAATATTAAAGGCAATTATAAAAAAGGCTACCCAGACAGGTTGAAAATAAGATAAAAGGATTAAAACCAGTAATGTTGACCAACTTAAAAAACCCGGTAATATCTCAAAAGTTCTATACCAGAAATGATCTCTGCCTTTTAACTCAGTGGCTTTACCAACTTTTAGGTAATTCATAATCTTAAAAAATTAGTCCTCTATTTTTAAGTTCAAAAAAACAATTAGCTAAAGCCTTAACATCAGCCTCAGCATCATGAGCTTCAGCAAAATCTTTTTGAAATAAATATTTATGTAATTCAGTTAAATTAGGCCACTTATAACCTCGAGGTCCAGGAATTTGGCAAATATTTACTGTTCCTTTCATTGTACAAATTTTTCTAATAGTGGTAAAAACATTAGCCATATTAGCCCTTATCAATTCAGAGCCAACTATATTTTCATCAAAGCTGATATTATGAGCAACGGCAAATTCATTTTTTTGTAAATTTTCTACAAATTCTTTTAAAACAGGTATGAGCTCTACGCCCTCTTTTTCTGCTCTTGCTTGATTAATTCGATGAATTTTAGCTACTTCATCCGAGATTATAAAACCTTCAGGCTTTATAATATAATTAAAACTCTCTAATAACTCTCCTTGAGCACTATAATTTTGCCAAGCTAATTGCACTAAACGAGGCCAATTATCTAAATCACTAACAGGTGCCTTAAAGTTTTTTGGCAAACCCGTAGTCTCAGTATCAAAAAATAAATACATATATATTGTTCTTAATATTATTAACTACTTTAAATTTACTTCTTCACCTTCAGTTAAAAATTCATTATTATTTTGACTACCCTTATTATCACTT
The DNA here is from genome assembly GCA_964390115.1 of uncultured Gammaproteobacteria bacterium. Taxonomy (GTDB): domain Bacteria; phylum Patescibacteriota; class Patescibacteriia; order Patescibacteriales; family UBA12465; genus JAIPJA01. The sequence continues at coordinate 8,761 of CAYMGT010000011.1, read as the reverse complement.
AATGAGTTAAAACTGGTAGTCTGTTTTTTTTGTTCCCTACCTTTAAAATCTAATACTTTAGCTTGGCTAAGATTACTTAAAGAAACAAAATTATCCGGCTCAGAAATTTCCACCTTGTTTTCTTCTACTGACTTAGCGTTAGCCAAATTAGGTTTAAATTTTTTTTCTTCTATTTTTTTACTTTGACTAGTTTTTATTATTTGCCGACTATCTGTATTGTTTTTTTTCTCTTCTCTGATTATTTCTAAACAATCTTTACAATAAACTGGTCTAACACCATCTGGCTCAAAAGGTGTAAATGTTTTCTTTGAACATTTAGCACACTTGGAGGCAAATTTTTTTTCATCACTTGCATCCTTTTTATTATTAGAACTACTGTCTATGCTCTCATGCCAGCGCATAATACTTTCTTCAATAACTTCCCTGTCATTGGCATAATGCTCTCGAGAATAATCAATTACTTTATCGATGTTGTTAGTTTTCTCTCCTTCAGTAAGCGGTCGTAAACCTCTAGCCGAAAAAGGTGAAGAAGCAATGCCATCTATCATTAATTTTAAATACATTTCATATTTAGGTAAATTAAGAATATCTTCTTCTATAAAGGTTGGAGTAAATTCCTTAACAAGTTCTTCAGCGTCAGCTGCTCCTACTCTAAAAACAACCAAAGTACCTACATTTCCAAATACGGCTGCCTTAACAATATCGCCCAACTGCTCGATATATTGATGAGCCATAATTAAATTAAGACGATATTTTCTAGCTTCAGAGAGAATATTAGCAAAACTTTCCGTACTAAAGTTTTGAAATTCATCTATGTATAGATAGAAATCTTGTCTTTTTTCCTCATCTATATCTACTCTACTCATAGCAGCTAATTGAATTTTAGTAATCATCATAGCCCCTAAAAGAGCGCTATTATCTTCACCAATCCTTCCTTTACTTAAATTCATAATTAAAATTTTACCATTATCCATGATATTACGCAGATCAATAGAAGACTTTACTTGCCCTACAATATTTCTCATTAGAGAGCTAGAGAGAAATTGTCCTACTTTATTTTGTATAGGAGAAACCGCTTCAGAAGCAAACTTATCAGCATAACTACTAAATTCTTTCTCCCAAAAAGCTTTAACTACTGGATCTTGAATTCTAGTTATTACGCTTTTTCTATATTCTTTATCAGATAACATTCTAATTACTCCTAAAAGAGTAGACTCAGGATAATCTAAAATAGCTAAAATTGCATTTCTGAGAATATACTCTAAACGAGGTCCCCAAGAATCAGCCCATAACTTCTTAAAAACACCTATTAAACCAGACGCTACTAAATGTCTTAAGTGAGGTTCAACTTGTTCAACAACATTAAATGCTACAGGATAATTCATATCAGATGGATTAAAATAGACCACATCCTTAATCCTATGACTGGGAATATATTGTATAACTTTTTCAGCTAAGTCACCGTGAGGATCAACCACCGCTACGCCTTGCCCTGACCTAATATCAGAAATAATCATATTTTCTAAAACTGTAGATTTTCCCATACCAGTTTTTCCAATAAAATACATGTGCCTACGCCTATCGTCAGTTCTTATACCAAATTCTTTAAAATTATTTCTAAAATTAGTTTCAGCAAAAATTGTAATCTTATCACTAATCATAATTTTAATTTAAACCATTAGTATTTAAATAAGAGGGCAACTTATCCATTAAACCTTCCAAAAAGGGCGGTAAGTAGAAAATTGCTAAAAGCAAAGGTACAACAATTAAAACTAGTTGAATAAATCCCATAATTTTTCGCCAAAAAATATAACCCTTTATGTACATAGTTATATCTAATATCTCCTGAGAAAGTGATAAATTCCTTTCTAATAAAGACTTGAGTTCAGTATTGGTTGATTGCGACCTCAAATTAGATGATTCAGTTTTATTTTCAACTTGACTCATATTTTTTTAACGCCAATTAGTTTTTTTTATATATTGCCTAGCAATTTTTACTAAGTTCTCCATTTCTCTATCACTATAAGCAGATAATCTCTTATAATCCATATTTACCAAATCACTTTCAGTTTTAAATTGTTGTAATTGCCATAGACTATTTTTTGGTAAATATTTAGCCATTTTTTCTATATCATCAGCACTTATTAGCTTTGGAACAACTGTAGTTCTAAATTCATGTGGAATTTTATTCTCTGCTATTAGTTTAACACTTTTATCAATATTTCTGAAATCTAAATTTACATTTACTACCTTTCTGTAATCTTCTATAGGGGCTTTAAAGTCCATAGCGATATAGTCTAAAAGATTATTTTTTATCAAATCTAATATAACTTCAGGTCTAGTACCATTAGTGTCTAGCTTAACTAAATAACCTAACTTTTTTACTTTAACTATAAAAGGTTTAAGATCAACTTGCAAGCATGGCTCTCCACCAGTTATAACTAAACCCTCTAACTTGCCTCGTCTATCTGATAAAAACTGAAAAAGCTCACTCTCTGAAATTAAAGAATAAGCTTTCTCATTTTTATTTTTTTCGTCTGCTCCGTTATCGGGCCAGACAAGCATAGGGTTATAGCAGTAATGACATCTGAAATTACAAGAAACTGTAAAAACTATGGCGGCTAAATGACCTGGGTAATCAATTAGTGTTAATTTTTCTAAAGCAGCAATTTTCATATAAATGAAGTTAGTTTAAGTAAAAAAGAATAATAAACTATCTTCACTCTACCCAAACTATTGTTTAATTTTATAGGTTTTTCTATCTTTATATTCAGAAATCTTTCCTTTATTATAACATTTTGTAGGAGTTAACCAACCAACTACCCTGCTGTAAACAATACATTCTTGTCTATCAATTTGTTTTGGACTCATATTTTTTTAGATCTAAGCCAAATTACTTAAAACTTGTAGCTTATAAATCATATATTAATAATATTTTTTAAAATAACTTATTCATTTTTTTCTTCTTCACTATAACCTAATTCTTTATCACATTTAGGACAGTATTTATGTTCTCCCGCCAAATAACCATGCTTAGGACAAATGGAAAAGGTTGGGGTAATGGTGAAATAAGGTAATCTATAGCCATATATAATACTTTTTACTAGTTTTTTGGTAGTCTCAGCGTCTTTAAGTCTTTCTCCTAAAAATCCGTGTAAAACTGTTCCTCCGGTATATTTAATTTGTAAACTATCTTGAAGATCAAGAGCAGTAAAAATATCATCAGTAAAATTGACTGGCAAGTGAGTAGAGTTAGTGTAATAAGGTTCTGCCCCTGTCTCATAAGCCTCATCATTAGCACAGATAATATCTTTATAAAGCTCCTTATCTTTCTTGGCAAAACGGTAAGTTGCTCCCTCGGCCGGAGAAGCTTCTAAGTTATAAAGATTATTAGTTTCATTTTGATAATCCATGAGTCTTTCTCTCATCATATCTAAAATATCTTCAGCAAAAGCCTTACCTTCTTTACTAGCAATATCTTTACCCATAAAATTTAAAAGTGCCTCATTCATGCCATTTATACCAATAGTACTAAAATGATTTTGCCAATAATTTTTAAATCTTTGTCTTACGCCTTCAAGATAATAACTAGAGTAAGGATAAAGACCACCTTCAGATAATTTTTCTATTATCTCTCTTTTTATCTCTAAACTTTCCTTAGCTTTATCCATTAAGTTCTTTAATCTGTCTTTAAAGTCTTTTTTTGTTTTAGATAGATAACCTAAACGGACTAAGTTAATAGTAACTACACCTAAACTTCCTGTTAGGGGATTAGCTCCAAAAAGACCACCACCTCTTTTTCTTAATTCTCTATTATCTAGTCGCAACCTACAACACATACTCCTAGCATCGTCTCTATCCATATCAGAATTTACAAAATTTGAAAAATATGGAATTCCATACTTAGCAGTCATCTCCCACATTGGCTCCAAAGCTTTAGCTTTCCAATCAAAATTTTTATCAATATTATAAGTTGGAATAGGAAAAGAAAAAACCTTACCCGTAGAATCACCCTCTAACATAACTTCGGAGAAAGCTTGATTAAACATGTCCATTTCTTTTTGAAAATCTCTATATTTATCTTTTTGAGCTACCCCACCAACAATTACGTTCTCTTCACCTAAAAGTTTAGAGGGGGTAACATCTAAAGTAACATTAGTAAAGGGTGTTTGAAAGCCAACCCTAGTAGGGACATTAACATTAAACATAAACTCTTGTAAACATTGTCTAACATCTCTATAGCTTAATTTATCATATCGTATAAAAGGGGCTAAGTAGGTATCAAAATTAGCAAAAGCCTGAGCTCCGGCTGCCTCACCTTGCATGGTATAGAAAAAATTTACGATTTGACCCAAAGCACTTCTAAAGTGTTTAGCTGGTTTACTTTGAACTTTTTCCTTAACTCCACCAAAGCCCTTTATGAGCAAATCCTTTAAATCCCAACCACAACAATAAGGTGCTAAAAGACCTAAATCATGAATGTGAAAATCTCCATTAATATGTGCTTCTCTAATATTTTTTGGATAAAGTTTATTCAACCAATAACGAGCAGAAACCGCTGAAGCTAAATAATTATTTAAACCTTGCACTGAATAGCTCATATTACTATTCTCCTTCAATCTCCAATCTAATTTACCTAAATAATCATCCATTAATTTTTCACCGGCAGCTAACTGTATTTCTCTAAGTTGTCTATGCTGTTCTCTGTAGATAATAAAATTCTTAGCAATATCTATTCTATTTCGTCTAATTAAAATTTCCTCAACTATATCCTGAATCTCTTCAACTGCAGGAATACTATTTTTATGAAATTTGGAATTAATTTTTTTTTCCACCTCTAAGCTTAGGTCTTTAACTAAATTTTTATCGTCTACCCCAACTGCTTTAGAGGCGCTTAAAATAGCCTTAAAAATTTTATCTTTTTTAAATTCGACTATTTTTCCAGAGCGTTTACGAATTTGAGAAATTGATTCTGCCATAGTATGTATTATTTATTTTTTTTAATTATTTTCTTTTTTTTAAGCAATTTATTAAGCTCATTCCTAAATTGTTTAGCGTCTTTAAATTTTTCATAAACTGAAGCATAGCGGATATAGGCTACTTGATCTATCTTTTTTAGATGTTTCATTATAATCTCCCCTACTTTCTCCGAAGATATTTTATTTTTCCTCAATTTTTGTAAATCTCTTTCAATAGAATGAACTAATTTTTCAAATTTTTCTTTATCAACTGAACGTTTCTCTAGCGCCTTTTTTAAACCCTTTATAATCTTTTCTCGACTATAAAGCTCGTGATGACTATCTTTTTTGACAATAACTAAATCTAAAATTTCTATTTCTTCATAGGTAGAAAAACGAAAATAACATTTTAAACATTCGCGTCTCCGCCTAATGCAAAGCCCATCAGAAGCAGATCTTGAATCCACTACTTTAGTATCTTCATGGTGGCAAATGGGACATTTCATAAATTATTTTAAACACTATATGTAGTAGATAAATATAATCTATAACCACTACATATCGTAATTATATTATTATATTAACAAATAAAAAATCAGTGGTCAAGCCAACTGATTTTACTTAATTTTAGTAATTTTTTAACTCGTAAATATTTTAATAAAAAAATAATTAAGAAAATATAAAACTAACCTACAAAAGGCTTTCAATAGTTTCCAAAAGTTGCCTTGGTTTAGTTTCTTCTTTAAAGATAAAGGCATCGGCTCCTAACTTTTCTGCTTTTCTTCTATCTTCTAATGTATTTAAATTAGTAAAAATTATCACAGGTAAGCTCTGAGCACTCTTTGAACTTTTAAATAAGCTAAGCAACTCCCAGCCTTGCTCAGATACGGGATTAATTTTTTTACCCTTGCTAGTCTCTGGCATAATAACATCTAAAATTATTATATCGGGTTGATATTTAACTATTTTCTTGAAAGCATCATGAGCTGTTAGACTATAATCAAATTGATAATTATTTTTTTTAAAATATCTCTCATATAATTTAATAAGATTTTTTTCATCTTCCACCATGAAAACTTTTGACCTCGAAAAGGTTAAATTATCACCCTTTTTTATTTTACTATCTTTCTCTGCCTTATTTTTAAATTTATCTTTATTTTTTTTATCAATGTTTAACCTGAAACTAAAAGTAGTTCCTTTACCTACAGTTGTATTTTCTATATTTAACTTACTTTGATGAGCTCGTATTATCTGGCTTGTAATATAGAGACCTAAGCCTGAACCATCGGGATTTAAAGAGCTAGCTTTTTCACCTCGTGAAAATTTTTCAAAAATATGCCTAGCTTCTTGCGGACTCATGCCAATTCCTGTATCTTTTACTAAAATTTTGAGCTTATCTTTTGTTTTAGAAAAACTAATTTCAATTTTACCCTTTGGAGTATAATTAATAGCATTATCTAAAAGATTAGAAATTACATGAACAATATTTTTTTTATCACAATAAACAAGAGGCATTTTAAAATCCGGTTTTTTTATATTCAATTTTAAGTTTTTTTTATCCAAATCCTGGAACTTTCGTTTACTATTAATAATATCTTTAATTATTAGAAAAATATTATTTGGTTCTAAATTTAAATGCATATCTTCTCCCTCCCAGGCAAAAGCTTGCCAAAAATCATTAACAGTATTATCAATTCTATCTAAGCCTGCCTTAGCATAAATCAGACCTTCTTTAGTGGAAAATGTACCATCATCTATCATAGCAAAAGAATTTTTAATAATTGAAATGGGTGTATTTAATTGATGATTAACAACTCTAAGAAAATCTTTTTTTAAATTCAATAATTCTTCTAAGCGTATGTTTTTATCATTTATATCTTTAGTTTGATCTTTTACTCTTTCTTTCAAATTTTTATTGAAATTTTTTAAAACTTCACCCTGTTCTTCTAATTGACAATACAAAAAAGATCTTTCAACTGCCATAGCTACTTGTCTAATTAAGGTATTTAAAAGTTTTAAGTCGTTAGAGTTATAAGTAAAATTTAAACTTTTTTTACCTAAAGCGATAAAACCAATTAAATTATTTTTAATAAGTAAAGGTAAAGTTAAGTAAATATTTTCTGCTTGTAAGTCTTGCAAGACTTTAAGTTTATATTTATTTAATCGCTTTTCTCTAGAAAGTAATTCTAATTCATCAGTAATTAATATTTCTGGCTTCTTCTTTAAATGTCTATAGATAGAGCTACTAGGCTTAATATGTTCTAGTCCAGATATTTTATTATCTCCCTGACAAAGTTGTCTATTTTTAGGACTCAAAAACATTCTCACCTCTTTAGACTCAACAATATTAGAAATAGATTCTATAGTTAATTTAACTATTTCTTCGGTGTGAACATGACTAGTTAAATCATAAACTAACTTATCAATATTTTCTTGATATTTATATAAATCAACAAAAAAATATCTATTAGCCATTTTTATTAGTAAGTAGTCATTGGCATAAAAGAGATAAGCAAAAATAATAGCTAAAAAAGAACCCACGATATATGATTCCCAAGTAAAAACCTTGCCGAACAAACTTAAAAATAAGGCTGAGACTCCAAAATAGGCTAGATATGAAAATAGTCCTGCTCCAATAAAAATAAAGATTTTTTTTGCAGCTATTCTGAAATCTATAAATCTTTTAACTAAAAGGTTATATACATTTCCACTAAAAGCCACCCCAGCCAAAAGAGCACCTACCCAATAATACTCTATAATACCAAACTTGGGCAAAAGTAAATTAAAAACACAAATTGAAACTAGTAAAATAATATGATTAAACGAGGCATAAAATATTTTAGCCTTTTCTATATTAGTTGCAGAAAAATATTTCCTTAAAAAATAAAAAATAGATAAGATTATAAAAAATAAAGTTAGAAGCCAATAGACATCGTAAAGATAACCATTATTAAAAGTTGAAGCATCAGTAGATACAACTAAGTTAGGAACAAAAATAAAAGCAAACACTACTACCCCTAAAGAACCAGCTAACCACAACCAAGTAGTATCATTAAGTCTTTTTTTATCTACAAAAGGAAAAAAATATGCAAACAGTAAGGCACTTAAAGAAGCTAAAAAAAGACTAGCTGAAAGCATCATTGATATAGTGGCTTGATTAATATTATTTTCTGATCTAAAAAGTATTAAAAGAAAAATCCAAGTAGAAAAAAATAAACCCTGTATAAACAGAAGCTTAGAAGAAAATATTTTAAATCTAAAAATTAAAACAGCCACAGCTAGAGAAGTAATAATAATTAAACTGAGAGATAGTATTAAATTTATAACATCAAAAGTTATCATATTATATATATTATTTAGCTAAAATTTTTTTTACTTTTTCCACCACTTCGTTGGGGGTAAGTTCAATTTTAATAATATAGTCATCCGCTCCTAAATCCTTGGCTTTTTTTACCTCTTCACCGCCACTAAAATTACTAAGCATTATAACAAAAATGTCTTCACTAACTTTATTTTTTTTAATTTTTTCTAAAACATCAAAGCCATCTAATTCACCCGGTAAAAGAATATCTAAAAGCACTAAATCTGGTTTAAACTTAGAGATCATGTTTAGAGCAGGCTCAGCTGCAGCTACCTTACTAATCTCATAACCCGCTTGAGTAAATTTTCTTTCATAGATATTAGCTAAAAAAGGATCATCCTCCACTAAAAGAATCTTACTAATCTTTTGATTTGTCATAAAGTTAATTAATATTACATCATCTTTTTCCGAATAAATGCTGGTATATTTAATTCATCGTCTT
>CAYMGT010000010.1:17975-21406 GCA_964390115.1 uncultured Gammaproteobacteria bacterium | reverse complement strand
TTTGATTTTTTTCACCAAAATCTTTGCGATAAGCGGCTGCTAAAGCTAACTCTATAGCCGAGATTACCATATCATAATCTAAATTCTTCTCTTCACAAATTTGTTTTATTGCACTTGATAATTCTGACATATATTTTTTTAATTATTTAAAAAAGCTAATTGTCATTTAACAACTAGCTTTATATTTATATATTAACACTACAAAAGTTTTTTGTCAAAATAAAATTAACTATTTTAAACTATCACTAACCTCAATAAAATCAAAGGGTTTCTCCCAAGTAGTAAAATATGATTTATCATCTAATAATTTTAAATTCATTTGAAATAAATCATTAAACAAAAGTCTAAAAGTATTTACAGGTGTAATTGAAGTATATAGTTTATTTTTTAAGCTTTCAGGGACATAATAAGCATTTAAAATAGACATTCTTTCTTTAACATTAGTATTCTCTAAGCTCTCCCAGTCTGTTTGCATTCCTGGTCCATGATCTGATTGTATTATTATAATTGGCTGATTATCGCTGGAATATTTAGATAATATGTTTTCAATCAAGGTTTTAATCCTTTGATCAATATAATGCAATTGATTAACATATTTTTCTCTGTAGTACTCCTTAGAAGCTCTAGTTGCTAAAAAATAATGACTACCATCAACGCCCTGCGGATTTGTATTTTCTAATATTTCCCCATTTTTATCAAATAAAAAGGGTGGGTGAGGCGATAGTATATGACTATAATTAAAGGTCGGGCCCTCTATATTGGCAATTTTAGGTATTAGATCAAAAATTTTTAATACTTTCTGCTCATCCTTTTTCGAAAAAGATTTTATCTCAAATAATATTCTTAGAGGAGTTTGGTCTATAAGTTGAGATTTAAAGTTACTTACACCTTTATTAATATCTATTTTTAAATCTGTTTTAGCTTGAGGCTTTAAATTCCAAGAGCTAGGAGTTGAAACAAAAGTATAACCAAACCTATCCAACACTCTATCAACTTCATTATCCTTTATTAATTTAGTCAAAACTCGCCTATCATCGCTATCTATTCCCAGTTGTTGGGAGATTTTATCTAAGTAAGAAAGGTTTAAAGTTGAGCTAATTGATAAATAGGTTTGTGGATAATTAGCCAAACTATTTTCTGCTACATAAAAACCTGTATCTTGTAGAAAACTAATAAACTCTTGGTTGTCGTAATTATATAAGTCCCTCAAAACATCGGACCTAGCATGTCCATCAAAGATTAAGTAATATATATCAGGATAATTTTGATTTTGTTCTTTTTTATGATCCTTTAAATAGATAGCCACATCCTCATTCTCTAGTTTTACATCTCGGAAAGAAAAAAAATAATAAGCAGTGTTAATAATGGAAAAAATTATTAATATAAAACTCAAACAAAATAAATATTTATGCCAGGTATCAAAGTTTTTTTTATAACTACAAACTAAACTATAAATAGCAGAAATAAGAAGTAAAAATAAAGCTAACGTTAAATAGTAATCTAAGCTGCCTAAGTAATTAAGTTTAAAAATTGATGAAGAAAATTCGTTAAATAAAGAAAATGAGAAAAATAATATTGAAAAAACTGCTGTTAAAAAAACTGCTTTGGATTGATTTTTTGTTTGGCGAAGCAAAATAAAAAAAACCACAGCGGTTAAGGCTAAAGAAATAATAGCAGGTATAATTATTTCTTTTAGATTAACTAATTCCTTATTGTAATTATACAAAGAGAGGACTGGGATTAAAGCAAAAAGAAAGGGATAAATTGAATAATACTTTTTCATAAAAAATAAGACTTTATTTAATTATTCTTTATCTCCATTAAATATATAAATCTTTTTGAATCTTTAATTTGAAGACTTTCCTTAATTATGAAGTAATTAGAAAATTCCTTTTCAAAAGACTCTTTCTTATATTCAAGGAAAATATCTTCCCGAGAGGATAATAATTTTTTAACTTTAGAATCTTCTTTGGGTATAAACTCAATCACTAAGTACTTTCCTAATTTAGAAAAATATTCAGCGATTTTCTTAAAGGGTAGGTTATTAGAAATAGCCAAATGATGAACTAAGGCTAGGGCAAAAATCATATCAGCTGGACCCCTTTTTTCTAAAGAATCTCTCTCAATGTGAGCCCAGCCTAAATTAGAACTAGGATTTTTTAAGTCTAAAAATAATGGTAGTAAATTTTTTTCCTTCTCTTTTGCAACTCTATAATAATTTTTCTCTAGAGCATTATAATCTATATCAAAAGCGTAAGTTAAAATGCCTTGGCTGCTAGCTAAACGAGCAAATTCTCCATTATTAGACCCTAAATCCCAAACTGTTTTAGGTGAAACTTTTTTTAAAAACTTATTTATAATCTCTTTTTTGAAGGTATAAGAATCTTTAGTATAGTTAGTGAAACTGTAATAGTCTGACCACTCTGATTTAAAGTTTTTTAATTTCATTTTAGAGATATTTTTTTCTAAATTATAAAGCAAAGCTAGAAACGAATTCTTACTTATATAATTTTTCTTATTATTTAAATTAATATTTTTTTGAGAATAACTACTTTGCATCTTGCTGTGAAGATGAATATGACTTAAAAGAAAAAAATTAAACTTTGTCTTTATTGGCAATGATTTACTAGCTAAATCTAACGGAATTCCGTCTATAAAGAGTCGGCTTAGTTGTAAAAATCTTACATCAAGTTTAGAACTAAGAGCTAAAGGTGCTAAAAAATGTTGACAAAACTGTCTATAGGCAATCCATGGAGAATTTTTTTTATATTTTTCAAAAGATAAGCTATCTATTAAAATTGCCTTACCCTTTAAAAATTGGAAGTTATAAGCACTAGCATCTTTTAAAGTCATGCCAAAACTAAAGGCAATTTTTTGAATTTTAAGTAAGCATAAAGCCGCTTCTTTTAACTGAGAAAAAGTCCACTCGTAAGGATAGCTTATAAAAGGAGCTTTCTCTGGTTTAATTACTTTAAAACAGCTTCTCTCTTTAGTCGTATCCACCATCTCTTCATGGGCTATAATTAATTTTTTTTCAACTAATCTATCATAAAGACCTGAAGATAATAAAAAGTTATAATTCTCTTTGTAAACATGATTTATCTGTCTATAGACCTCTCCTTTCTCCATAAAAACAAAACCCGCCTTATCGCGGAATGAACTTGAAACTGCTGAAACATTTTTATTTAGTGACTCCATTTTTATTTTTTCTAAAAATCTTTAAAATAAAGCTTTTAATTCTACGGAAATATAATTTAATAACAAAAAAGAAACCCAAAACACCACCAACTATCATTTGAAAAACAAAACTACCTGTGCCTGGGTCTATATAAGCGCTAACCCCTTGACTAAGGAAAACGAAAAATGCTACTGAAGAAAAAAAATATTTATACATAATTTGTATCTAAATAATTTATAAAATTCCCTTACAT
>CAYMGT010000010.1:9430-17875 GCA_964390115.1 uncultured Gammaproteobacteria bacterium | reverse complement strand
GAAAGCAAATGTTTTTTAACTTTTTTCATTGTCTTTATGTTATAATAAATTAAACTAATATTTATTAATTAAATTATAGCAAAAAAGACATATCTTTATCAATAGCAACTTTTATGAACGATCAAGGTAAAATACTATACAACACTATTGTGCAAATAATGAGCAAGGTTGCCTCTACTGCTTTAGGACTTATTGCCATGGCTATGATGACTAGATATTTAGGCACTTCGGGCTTTGGAGAATATACTACTATAATTACTTACATATCTTTTTTTGCTATTGTAGCTGACTTGGGTCTAACCCTTATTACCGTACAAATGATTAGCGTTCCCGGGGTTTCCGAAAAGAAAATTTTGGATAATCTTTTAGCTTTAAGACTAGTTTCAGCTATCTTTTTTTTAAGCTTAGGGCCGCTTAGCGTATTATTTCTACCTTACGAAAATTCTATTAAAGTTGGCGTTTTAATACTCTCTTTGTCTTTTGTCTTTATTGCTTTAAATCAGATTTTAATTGGTTTATTTCAAAAGCGCTTACGAATGGACCGGTCAGCGATAGCTGAAATATTTGGTCGTCTTTCTTTGGTTTTAGGAATTTATTTAGCTATTAAAAATGGTTTGGGTTTAAACGGTTTGCTTTGGGCTACGGTTATAGCTAGTTTTTTAAATTTCGCCCTTCAATATATTTTAGCTCAAAAATTTATAAAAACTGGGCTTGAATTTGATCTTAAACTTTGGAAAAAAATAATAAAAAAAAGTTGGCCTCTAGCTTTAATTATAGTTTTTAATCTTATTTATTTAAAAACTGATACTCTAATACTCTCTATAGTTAAAACCCAAGAAGAAGTAGGTATTTATGGCGCAGCCTACAAGATAATAGAAGTTATCGTTACCATACCTTTTATGTTTTCAGGTTTAGTTTTACCTTTTTTAACTATTAGCTGGCTTAAAAAAGAACCCAAAAAATTTAAATCAATTTTACAAAAATCTTACGATTTTATGATTTTTCTAGCCCTTCCAATGGTTGTAGCTATACAAATTATTGCACCTGAGCTAATATTCCTAATAGCTGGTAAAGAGTTTATGCCTGCAGTTGAAATTTTGAAAATACTTATTTTAGCTGCTGGATTAATATTTATTGGAACAATTTTTTCTCATGCCATTATCGCCATAGACAAACAAAAAAAACTTATACCTCTTTACCTGTTTGTTAGTCTAAGCGCTTTAGCTGGTTATTTAATATTTATACCTAAATATTCCTATTTTGGAGCTGCTTGGATCACAATATACAGTGAAGCATTTATCGCTCTAGCCTCAATTATTTATGTATATAAAGCTACTAAATTTATACCTAAAAATTATTCATTACTCAAGTCAATTTTAGCTAGTCTATTAATGGCTGGTTTTCTGATCATATTCCCTAAAGAATTAGCCTTTTCCTGGTTAGGACTATTTATTGAAATTTCTGTAGCTACTCTAATATATTTTCTTTTCTTGTATCTACTTAAAGGTTTTTCCAAAAATGATTTAAAAATTTTAAAATAAAAAAATGACAATAAAAATAATAAGCCAAACTGAAGACTACTTAGTTATTGAAAAGCCAGCTAATCTTATGGTTCACCCTACAATGGGTAAAAAAGAATACTGTTTAACGGATTATTTATTAGAAAATTTTCCTCAAGTTAAAGATGTGGGAGAAGATAAAAATCGTCCTGGCATTGTTCATCGTTTAGATAAAACTGTCTCCGGTCTAATGGTTATTGCTTTAAATCAAAAATCTTACCTTGACCTTAAAAGTCAGTTTAAAAACAGAACCACAAACAAAGAATATTTAGCCTTAGTCCACGGAGAAGTCGCTGAAGAATATGGAGAAATAAATTTTCCCATTAAAAGATCTAATAAAGGCTTTAAAATGGCAGCGGTTCCTTTAAGTTTTAAAGAATCATCAGAAAAAATTAGACAAGCAATAACTATTTATAATGTAGAACAATTATTTAAAAACTATACTTTACTTAAGGTTAATATAAAAACAGGAAGAACTCATCAAATAAGGGTTCACTTCTTGTCTATAGGTCATCCCTTGGTTGGAGATAGTTTATATTTTAATAAAAAATCTGCTCTAAAAAATAAAAAACTAGCTTTTAATGATATAATGTTATTTGCTAAAAAATTAGAATTTAAAGATTTAGACAAACAAAAAAAATCCTTTAGTCTTGATACACCCGATATCTTTAAAAATTTTATATCTAAAATTTAACTTATTTTCAAGAGACTTGCCTTAGTATATTGACTATGAATAAAAAGGCATTTTTTATCAGTCTCACTGTAACAATTAGCTTAGTATTGGGTTGCTTTTCCCAGGCTTTAGCTAATAATAATCAACCTAGAGGTTGGCAGGGTTTAGTAATCTCACAAATTTTTCCTAATCCAGAGGGAAAAGATAAGGATAAGGAATGGATAAAATTATACAATAGCGCTAATACAGAAATTGATTTACAAGGTTGGATAATAAGCGATAATTACGGGCATATTTCCCCTTATTTTTTTGCTAATGAGCTTTGGCTAGAAGATGATGACTATATTATAATTGAGAGAAAAGAAACTAATATTATTTTAAATAATTTTTTAGAAACTTTGAGTTTATTTTCCGCGGAGGGCGAATTGGCCGATCAAGTAAGTTACGTGCAAGCTCCAAAAGACTCAGTTTATAGTTATCAAGATGGTACTTGGTTATGGAAGAAAAATATCATAAAAGAGCCCTCAACTTTAAACAAAAAAGAGGTGGAAATAAATGGAAATAATTTACCCTTACAAAACCCTAAAAATAATTGGGATAATCTTTTTAAATTTAAAAATGAAGAGATTGTTACCTTGTCTGGTATTGTTATAAGTTTACCCAATCAATTAGCTTCTCAATATTTTTTACTCTCTAAAGACAACAGCCAATCACAAATTGTTCAAGTATATAGTTATAAAAAAGAATTTCCTACCCTTGAGATCGGCGACAATCTTGAGGTTTACGGACGTTACAGCTCGTCATCCTCATATTTTAGACTTAAAACTGATAAAGTAGCGGATATAAAAAAATCAAACAATACAACAACTGATATTGCTCCCTTAAAGATATACGATAATTTAAAACCAGAAAATATTGGCAAGGTCTTTAGTTTTCAGGTTGAAATAATAAAAGTTAAAAAAAATTCTTTAAGTGTTTTAAGCACAGAAGAGAAAACAGAAAAACAAGAATTAGAGCTAGACACTCAACTGATGACAGATAACTTTTCCATTGGACAAATTTTAGAAGCAAACGGTATTTTGCTTATAAGTTCAGAAAATTATATATTAAAAATTATTCCTGAATATGGATATAATATTTACTCTAACAATACTTCCTCGGCTAGTACCACTCCCTTAAGTAGTCAGGCCACAAGAAGTAAAAATATAATAAGTAACAAATTAAAAATATTTTTTTTATTATTTATTTTAAGTTTTTTGTTGATATATCTTGGAAAAAGAAAAAAAATTTCTCTTTTTGACCTTTAATAAGGTTTTTGATATAATAAATTTGCTTTTAAAAATAATAAACATAAAAATATTTTTTTATTTATATAATAAAAATTATTTTAATAACATAAAAATATGAAGCAGAAAAAACTATACATCATAATTGGAGTTATAACAGTACTTTTTTTAGCCTCTCTAAGTTGGGCTTTAACAACTTCTTTTTCTCCAGACGAAGCTAAAGCTATTGAACCAGAGAAAGCTAAGAATATTGCTAAAGAATATGTCAATAATAACCTTATGACTGAAGGGACAACAGTAGATATTGATATAAATAGTGTAGTTAAAGAAAAAGATTTATATAAAATGGATATTGATCTTGGTAATGGTCAAATTGTAAAATCATATCTTAGTTTAGATGGAACAATTTTCTTTCCTCAAGGACTTATTATTGAAAAGCAAATAGCAAATAATCCTACAACTACTCCACAAATCCCTAAAGATATTGTTAAAGCGGACAAGCCAAAAATTGAATTATTTGTAATGAGTCATTGTCCTTATGGGACACAGATAGAAAAAGGTATATTACCTGTAGTAGAAGCCTTGGGAGATACAATTGACTTTGAATTAAAATTCGTTGATTACGCCATGCATGGTGAAAAAGAACTGCAAGAACAACTTAAACAATATTGTATTCAAGAAAATAGTCCTGAAAAATTAAATGACTATTTGAGTTGTTTCTTAGCTGAAGGAAATTCTGAAAAATGTATACAAGAAACCTCTATTGATAACAATCAATTAAATACTTGTGTTGAAGCTACTGACGAAGAATATAAGATTACTTATAACTTTGAAAATAATATCAATTATCAAGGAAGTCACCCAGAATTTGCTGTAGATAAAGCCGATAATGAAAAATATGGAGTTGGCGGATCACCTACCTTAATTATAAACGAAAGCCAAGTATCCGTTGGTAGAGATTCAGCTACTTTATTAGCAGCTATTTGCCAATCTTTTAACGAACAACCGGCAGAATGTGAAGCTGAGCTCTCTAGCGCTCCTCCTTCAGCTGGATTTGGTTACAATACAGGAACAGCTACTAACGCAGCTGCTTGTGAATAAATAAACAACAACTCAATAAAAAAACACCTAAGTTTACAAATTTAGGTGTTTTTTTATTTTTACTTTCCTTATTTTATTAAAGGTTTTCCTTAATTTCTGATTTTAATGATTCTTTATCTCTTAAGCCAATAAAGTTTGCAACCACTTCACCTTTTTTAAATAACTTCATATTTGGAATACTTTGTATTTGATACTTTATAGCTAATTCTTGATTATTAGCTTCCTCAGTATTTAGTTTGGCAATTTTCACTTCACCATCTAAATCTTTAGCTAATTCATCTAAAATAGGAATCATCATTTTACAAGGCATGCACCATGGTGCCCAAAAATCAACTAAGACAGGCACTTCAGAATTAATAACTTCGGTTTCAAAGTTATCTTTGTTTAAATTAATTGTTTTTGACATATAATTTTTATATTTTAATAACCTCAAAATAGGAGCTTATTAATAATATTTTTACTTTTAATGTATTATTTTTAATTTTTTGTTAATTCATTAAGCAATTTTTTTAATAATTCTTCATCTTTTTTACTAGAACCATTTAAACATTCTTGCAGATTATTTTGTAAAAATTTATTTAAAAGTGATGAAGAAGCTGATTTAATAGCCTTCAATTGTATTAAGGTTTTACTACAATCAAAATCTTTATCTGATAAAAGTTTTTTCATCCCTCTTAATTGACCAATGATATTGTTTATTCTATTATCTAAAGTTTTCTCAGCCATAATATAAAGGATAAAAACTGACACCCCTGGGAAGTGTCTATACTATAACTCAAAAAAAATTAGACGTCAAGTCCTTTTTTATAAGATTTATAAACTTAAAATTTAAACCTTTTTTGCTAAAATATATAAACTACCATGCCCCTTTTGACTAGAGATAATTTTTAAACCAGCTTTTTTGATTTCTTTTTTAAATCCGCGCTGACTAAAAGCATGGTAATATCTTAAACTTTTATTTTTACCCTGCCAATAAAAAAGTAGGTCCCTGCTATCTAAGCTATTAAAAAAATTAAAGTAAGATTTTATTATTTGCCACCTAAACTTTTTCCAAGCCCACATATTCCAGACTGTAATAAAAAACTCTCCCTCTTTTTGTAAAAATTTAGTCGCGCTAATTAAAGATTCGTGTCTTAATTTTTTAGAAGGTATGTGATGCAGCATGGCTATAGAAAAAATATAATTAAAGGGCTTATTCTTAATTTTATCTAAATTTATTGCATCTTGTACAATAAATTTTGAATTTTTTCTATCTTTATAATTCTCTTTAGCTATTTTTAAAAGCTCCTCGCTATTATCTATTCCCAAATAAGCCGTTTCTGTATTTAATTCTTCTAATAATCGTCCACTGCCGCAGCCTAAATCCAATACTCTAGCATTGTCTTCAACTTTATTTACCTGCTTAATTACCTCTGGCCATAATTTTTTATTGCGATCTACTGCAAACTCGGAAGCAATCTTATTATAATTATTTTTAACAATTTCTAAAATTTTTTTTACTTTATTTTTTCTCATAATTAAACATCAACTAAATATGATTTCTTTTTATCTTTTTCACTCATTTTTTTTCGACCACCCTTTCCCTTTAAGCAATTATCACATTTACCACAGCTCTTCGCATCTTTTTCACCAAAATACTCTAAAATATATTTCTGACGACAAGAATATTCATAAACATACGCTTCCATTTTATCTAATTTTTCATGTGCCTGTTCCAACTTAGCCTTGAGTAAAGAAAAATCAATATTTAAATTCTTATTTGGATCTATAATCTCTACCTCAGTACCTCTAAACGGTGGCTTATACTCCACTAAATCTTTTTCTAATAAATTTTTTATTAATCTAGTTAATGAGTCTTTTTTTATTTCTAATATTTGACTTACTTCCTCTGGATTATAATACCAACCTTCTTCTAGTTCTTTAAAAAATTTGTCTTCTAACTTATATAATATTTCTTGTTGCTTTTTAGCTCTTGGGCTTAAAGAGTTTTTTAACTCTCCCCAACTATTTTTTATTTTCACAAAAGCTCGACTTTGTTTGTCTTGACTTCTCCGAATATAGCCCTCTTTTTCTAAAATTTTCAGTCCCGTGCCTATTGCCATTTCAGGAATTTGTTCAGATAACCTTGTAGAAAGATCCCTATAGGTAAACATAACCTTATTATTAAAATCTGTTTCTTTTTGACTAAGATAGTCTAAAAGAACATCATAAATTTCAATCACTACATTAGGTGAGGGATTATCTCCTTTGATAAAAAATTCTCGTAAAAATCGATCCTTAGGTGAATAAAATAAAAGACAAAAACTTCTTTTTCCATCTCTACCAGCGCGTCCAGCTTCTTGATAATATGCTTCAATGGTTCCTGGTATATCGTGATGAATAACATAACGAACATCTTTTTTATCAATTCCAAGACCAAAAGCATTGGTAGCAACTACTACCTGTATTTTACTGTTTATAAACCCATCCTGTACCCAACTGCGACTATCATTATCCATTCCTGCATGATAACTAGCCGCCCCCACCCCCTCAGCTAATAATTTTTCTACTAACTCTTCTGCCTTAGCTCTAGTTCCCACATAAACAATCCCTGATCCATCAGAAAAGCTCTTAATAGCATCACATATTAAGTCTAATTTTTGAAAATCATGAGCTTCAACCGCAGCAAAATGTAAATTAGGACGAGAAAATCCACTTACCACTAAACCATAGTCTTGGTCTAAATTAAGTTGTTTAGCTATATCGGCCCTGACTTCAAGTGTAGCAGTAGCTGTTAGAGCTGCCACCACAGGATTACCTAAGGATTTAATGACCTCCTTAAGCCTTAAATAACTAGGGCGAAAATCATGTCCCCACTGACTTATACAATGTGCCTCGTCAATAGCAAATAAAGAAATTTTTAGATTTTTTAAAACTGCTAAAAAGGCTTGGTTATAAAATCTCTCTGGAGCCACATATATTAATTTATATTCTCCTCTCTTTATAGCTTCTAGTCTATTTTGTGACTCAATTGGTGACAAAGAAGAATTTATAAAAGTCGCCGGAATATTCTTTTTATTCAAAGCATCTACTTGGTCTTTCATTAAAGCTATTAAAGGAGAAACTACAATAGTAACCCCTTCTGAGGCTAAAGCTACAAATTGGTAAATTAAAGATTTTCCACCTCCTGTAGGTAATATAGCAACAGTGTTTTTACCTGCCAAAAGATACTCAACTGCCTCTAATTGACCAATTTTAAAATTTTCAAAACCAAAACGAGTAAGAAGTAACTCTTCTAAATTATTTTTATTCATTATTACTATTTTATCTTATTTTTAAATGCCTCTAACGTATTCTTAAATAGCATGGCTATGGTCATAGGACCTATTCCCCCAGGAACAGGTGTAATATATGAAGCAAGTTCTTTTACGCTATCTGAGTCCACATCACCAACAACTTTTCCATTAAATTTAGAAATTCCTACATCAATAACTACAGCTCCCTGTTTTATATAGGTCTTATCTAAAAACTTCGGCACCCCTAAAGCAGTTATAACAACATCCGATTGAGAAATTTGATCCTTTTTCAACTCTATTTCATCTTTTTGTATTAAAATTGACTTTCCTTTTCTATTTTTTACAAGCTTAACTAAACCGCTACCAAAAATTAATGAATTGTATATAATAGCCACTTGCTTATCTTCTAGTTTATAATTAATCTCTTGAAGAATTCTTAAAACTGAAGCAAATACTGGTGACAAGAAAACTCCACCACTATCTATTTTATCTAAACTCTCTTTATGAAAACCATCAACATCTTTTCTGTAATCAAGACTGTTTATAATCTT
>CAYMGT010000010.1:0-9330 GCA_964390115.1 uncultured Gammaproteobacteria bacterium | reverse complement strand
ATTGTCTCAGAAATTTTTTTACCATCGATAATTTTTACCATCTCAGTAATTTAAAGGAAATTTTTGACACAAATCAAATATTTCTTTTTTATTTTTTTCTTTTATTGTCTCACTTTGTATATTTTTTAAACTCGCATCTATTAATCTTACAATTTCTTTAATCTCATTTTTTCCCATACCTCTAGTAGTGATAGCGGGCGTACCAATTCTTAAACCAGAAGGATTAAAGGGTGGTCTAGGATCGTTTGGTATAGTAGACCTAGAAACTGAAATACCAACTGATTCTAAAATCTTCTCTGCCTCTTTTCCACTTAAATTAAGATTATTTAAATTTAAAATAAACATATGATTATCTGTACCCCCAGAAATAACTTGATATCCTAGGGCTATAAACTCCTCAGCCATTGTACTGGCATTTTCCATTACTTTTTCAATATAATCTGAAAAACTTTTTTCCATAGCCTCACTAAAAGAAACTGCTTTAGCGGCTGTCATATTGTCATGAGGCCCACCTTGCATACCTGGAAATACTGATTTATCAATTTGTTTAGCAAACTTTTCTTTAGATAGGATAATTGCCCCTCTAGGGCCTCTTAAAGTTTTATGAGTAGTACTTGAGACAACATCGCAAATTGGCACAGGATTTTCTATCTTTTTAGCTGCTATTAAACCAGCAATATGAGAAATATCAGCAAATAGAATAGCTTCTACTTCATCGGCTATATTTCTAAACTTTTGCCAATCTAAATTTCTAGAGTAAGCACTAAAACCCGCTACAATCATTTTTGGTTTTTCCTTTATCGCTTGCTCTCTTAACACCTCCATATCTATTCTACCATCATCTCCAACTCCATAATGAGTAAAGTTGTATAATTTTCCAGAAAAATTAACACTGTGACCATGGGTTAAATGTCCTCCGTGATCAAGCCTAAAAGCCAAAACCTTATCACCAGGCTCTAAAAAGGCATTATAGACGGCAAAATTAGCCGGTGACCCTGAAAGAGCTTGAACATTAACATGTTCGGCTTTAAAAAGTTTTTTAGCTCTCTCTATTGCTAAATTTTCTACTTCATCAATAATTTTATTACCACCATAATATCTTTTTCCGCTATAACCCTCACTATACTTATTAGCCAAAGGTGATGACAAGGCCTCTAATACCGCTGAGGATACATAATTTTCTGAAGCAATTAACTCTAATTCATTCTCTTGACGATTTGTCTCTCTGCTTATAATTTCGAATACTTCTTTGTCTAATTTTTTTAAATTTTCATAATTCATATAGCTATATATTAAATCAGTAAAGTTCTTTTGTCAAAATTTTAATTTATTAAACATTTCACTATAAATATTTAAAATTGTTTAAATAAATAAGTATTTTTTAACCTATAACCCAGTTTACGGTAATAACCTCTCACTCCAACCCCTGAGATAACAGCAATGTTTTTACAATTATTTTTTAAAGCTATATCTTCAGCCATGGCCATTAATTTCTTACCCAAACCAGCATGTTGTATTTTTTTTTCAGACCCCTTGTAAACTAACTGTCCGTAAACATGTAGCTCTCTAATAATAGATTGAGCTATAGGGCTGTTTTTATCTATTCTAAGTCTCGCAAAACCGTAAAGAACTTTTTTATTAACATCAGTAAAACTAATAAAGAACTCTTCTCCACCAGAAGCTGTATAATTAATAATTTCTGTTATAAGCTTATCAGGTATTTTTCTATCTCTAGCCTCTCTGCATCTAATACAACTACAAACAACTCCAGCATCTTGTATGATTTGTCTTAAATTAGTTATTTTATTACCAGCTTCAATTGATTCCCCAGGGATATCTCTGATTAATCTAATAATTCTTACATATTTAGGTACAATTTTCTTACATTTAATAATTAAATTTTTCAATTGCTTATCAGTATACGGCTTATACTTCCCCTGCTTCCACCAAGAATACAAAAGACTGCCCTTCACTACTACTGTCGGATAAAATTTAATTTGATCTGGTTGAAAACGAGAATCATTAAACATTTTATTAAACATTTTAAAATCCAAAGTAGTTGAAGATCCGGGTAAAGCAGGCATAAAATGGTAAGTTATTTTAAAGCCATACCGCCTAAGAAGTTTAGTGGCTTCAGTAATTTCTAAAACTCCATGTCCCCGTTTATTAAGTTTTAAAATTTTATCAGAAAGAGCCTGCACGCCCATTTCAACCCTAGTGCATCCCATTTCTCTCATTAGTAACAGTTCTTCTTTATCGATATAGTCAGGCCTAGTCTCCAAGGTTAAGCCAATAATTTTATACTTAGTCGTCTCATTTCTTTTTTGTTCTTTTTTTAAAATACTTTTTAAAGTCGATATATTACTAACGTTTTTTATTTCTTCTCTCTCTCTGGGATAATCATTAGCCGCCTTAAAACAATTAGCAATATAAAGATATCTATAATTTAAAGGCAAAAAACTCCAAGTTCCGCCCATAACAATTAATTCAATTTTTCTAGGGTCATGACCATTAGCCTCTAAGGCTCTTAACCTGTCTTGAGTTTGTCTATAGGGTTTATAGCTACAGCGAATAGCCCGCATAACCGCCGGTTCATTTGATAAGTAGCTAACAGGAACATTCTTTTCGTTGGGACAATAAGCACAGTTACCTGGGCAAGGATAAGGTTTAGTTAAAACTGCCACGGGCGCAACACCAGACATAGTTCTAATTGCCCTTTTCTTTAAAATATTTTCTAAACTTAAATTTCTTTCAATTTTTTTATTTTTAACCCGCTTTCTATATTCTTTTAATATCTCTGAATTTAAAAGAATTCCTATCTTATATTTTTTTGCTAAACTTCTCTTTAAGGCGTCTAAATCCTTAGCGCATTTAATACCTTTAACATGTATATTTAATAATTCTTTGGTTGCTCGCTTCATTTTTTCTGGTATAATAAGGTTAGTTATATTCTTTACTTACATTATATTAATTTTATGAAAAAAACAACCACATTACTCATCCTTCTTCTTGTTTTAATCGGATTTTATCCTTTGAGCACCCAGGCCTTGAATGTAAAAAGCGCTGAAGGTGTTTTTATTCCCCAAGACAAAGTAGTGGAGGGAAATTTTTACGTAGCAGCTAAAAATATTACAGTAGAGGGGGTTATAGACGGGGATTTAATTGTCGCCGCTCAAAGTATAAACATTAAGGGCAAAGTAACTGGTGACATAATATCTCTTTCTCAAGGTTTGCAAGTTGATGGTGAGGTTAGTGGGAACATTAGATCAATAAGTACTAATTACGCCAATATCAATAGCCGTATTGGTAAAAATGTTAATATTTTAAGTAATAATTTAGTTATAGGCGAAAAAGCTGATATAACTTGGAATGTTTTAATGGGCACAGTTTTATCTGAGGTTAAAGGCACTATCAGAGGAGAATTAAATGGCTTTACTAATAATTTAAAGGTTTCGGGTATTATTAATAATAATATTAATTTAAGAATTAATGATAAAGAAAAAAACTTAGGCAATAATATACAATTATCAGAAGAATCTAAAATTAACGGTGATTTAAATTACTTAGCAGCTAAAACTTTAAACATAGATAAAAATAAGGTTAGGGGAAGTATTAATTTTACGGAAAAAAGTTTTCAAAAAAATACTAAAGAGGTTTTATGGGACTTATTAGTAGCTATCTTTTCCGCTTTAGTACTTGGTTTGGTAATAGTTAGTCTATTTAAAAAATTTACTCAAAAAACTCTTCTTAATATTGAGAAAAATTGGAACAAAAATCTTCTCTTCGGTTTATTAACACTTATCATCACTCCTATAATCGCTATACTTCTAGCTATAACACTTATTGGCCTACCACTCTCAATTATAGTTATTTTGCTTTGGCTTATCTCTCTATATGTTGCCAAGGTTGTGTTCGGTATTTATCTGGGCTACTTACTTAGAACTCATTTATTTAAAATAAAAAAAATAAATCTAAATATGTCTCTCTTGTTAGGCGTGCCATTGGCTTGGATTTTATTTTCCATTCCTGTAGTCGGACGAGTCTTGAGTATATTAAGTATATTAATTATTTTAGGAACCTTGTTAAATCATCGCTTAAAAATATTAAATAAATAACTATATGCTATTAAATGAAAAAATATTTAAGGCTTATGACATTAGGGGCGTTTATGCTAAAGATTTTGACGAAAAATTTGCCTATAAACTAGGTTTGGCTTATGCTCAGATGAGAAAAGATGAATTAAAAAAAGAACAAGGTATTAAGGTGGTTGTAGCCAGAGACATGAGATTAAGCTCGCCTCAATTACAAAAATACCTTATAGATGGACTTCTAGATGCGGGCTTAGATGTTTTGGATATTGGCTTAAACTCTACTCCAACCTTTTATTTTGCCGTGGCTAAATTAAATTATGACGGAGGTATCATAGTTTCAGCCTCTCATAATCCAGCTATTTGGAATGGTTTTAAAGTGGTAAGAAATAGGGCTATGCCCGTGGGTGGAGATACAGGTTTAGAAAAAATTAAAAATTTAATTTTGAAAAACTCTTTAAATCTATCTAAGACCAAGGGGAAATTACAACTCAATAATTTTATTTTAGATGAAGAGGTTGAACACTCTCTCAGCTTCGTTAATACTGAAAAAATTAAACCTATGAAAATAGTAGTAGACGCTGCTAATTCTATGGGGTCTCCATATTGTAAAAAGTTGTTTGAAAAAATTCCCGCCACTTTAATTCCTGTAAATTTTGAACTTGATGGCACTTTTCCCAGTCATGAAGCCGACCCCTTAAAAGAAGATAACTTAAAGCAACTTAAAGATAGGGTATTATCTGAATCAGCTGATTTGGGAGTTGCTACTGATGGAGATGGTGACAGAGTATTTTTCGTTGACAACAAGGGAAAGGCTATTAATCAAGCTATTATCAGGGGAATATTAGCAAAAATATTTTTAAGAGATAAACCTGGTTCTAAAATAGCTTACGACGTTAGACCTGGAAAAATCACTCAAGATTTAATTATTGAAAATGGTGGAATTCCCGTAGTTAGCCGAGTGGGTCATTCGCTTATAAAAGACCAGGCGATTAAAGAAAATATTTATTTTGCCGGAGAGTCATCTGGACATTTTTTTCTAAACATGGACATCGGTTGCTATGAAGTCCCTATGATTGTAATATTAAAAATTTTAGAAGAATTATCTACTGCCAATATTTCAGCCTCAGAGTACTTTTCTCCCTATAATAAATATTATCATTCGGGGGAAATAAACTTAGAAGTACAAGATAAAGAGGTTTTACTAAAAAAAATTATTGAAAAATATAAGGATGGAAAAATTAACCTTCTTGATGGTGTTAGTGTAACTTATGAAGATTTTTGGTTCAATGTTAGAGCTTCAAACACGGAAGAAAAAATTAGACTTAATCTAGAAGCTATTACAAAAAAAACGATGGAGGAAAAAACTCAAGCAGTTTTAAAATTTATTAAAAATGAATAATAAAAAGTTTTTCATTAAACACAATCTTATACTACAAGATCTAACTCATAATTTTTCGCCTCTCCCCGTCTCCTAAATTAATAGTAAATGAGCCTAAATCATTACTAAAACTATAGGCTCTATCTAGAAGCCATTTTTGTACTAAAGAAAAAAGTATTGGTTCTTTTTCTCTTCCCCAACCACTTATAATTTTTACTTTATCTGTATTATACTTTTTTAAACCTAAAAAAAATTCTTCTAATTTAATCTCTGCCTCTATTTGAGTTAAACCATGTAAATCTAAGCTTAATAATTTTTTCTTTTTCATTATAACTCCCTTATTTATATTTATTCGGTAGCTTGACTATTAAAATTCTTTTTATTCTCCATCACCACCTCTTTAGTAGCTCTTGTAATACCGTCTTTATGGTACGCAGGTGAGTAAATAGTATAGAGCTTAAAATCTTCAGTTTTAGAAGTGTTTATAGTATTATGACTAGAATCAGCTGGAACTGTCATAGCTACTCCGTCTTTAAGGTTATGCTCATTTCCATCAATTATTCCTTTCCCTAAGCCCTTTTCAAAACGAAAAAATTAGTCATTTCCACTATGAACCTCTAAACCTATTTCCTCACATCATTATAAAATCCCTTAATACTTTTTTATTTAATAATTAATATCTCATACTCTAACAAAATTATTAAAGCAAAACAAGTTTATTTGACAATAATAAATTATGGGTATATAATCATAATATAATAATTATATAATGATGGGAGGTGATAAATATGCCAAAACAAGACAAAACTGGTCCTCAAGGAAAAGGACCCAGAACAGGACGTGGCCTAGGAAAATGTCAACCAGATGACAAGGTTAATTCTGATTCTAAAAAAAATAAAAAAAACGAATAACATGAAGCGAGTTAATAATAAAGCTGGTAGGCCTCGATTAAAAAGAAGGATTTGTTTTAGCCCTGAGATTAAATACTTTAAACCTCAGGGCGTAGGATTATCTAATTTAAAAATAATTGAGCTCTCAGCAGAAGAATTAGAGGTTTTAAGATTAAAAAATATAAAAAAATTTAGTCAGTTTAAATGTGCTAAAGAAATGAAAACCTCTTCCTCGACTATTCAAAGACTACTCTCAGAAGCTGAAAAAAAAATAACCCTAGCCTTAATTGAGGGCTGGGCTATTAAAATAAAAGAGTAAATATTATTGTTTAAAATTATTTATTACTTTAAACATTTTTATTAACTCTATACAAACAATTAGTATTGCCGGGAAAATAATTAAAAATAGATTACCTGAATGAGTCTTAGAAAACATTATTAAATAACCTACTTGGGGTATAATTAAAACAACTTCACCAATTACTAGCCTAGGTATTACTAACTCTCTGTCTGCTAATTGATTAGCGTCACCTTTGGTTGTATAAACATTACCACCTATATCAACGATTCTGTGGGTTATAATATCAATATTATTTACTTTTTCACCGTAATAAGAAATAATGTCTCCTTTTTTATAGTCTAGCTGTTTCTTTACTACAACCACTGCCCCTTTTTGAATTTCAGGAGTCATTGAACTTGAAACATTAGTAAAGAAACGTATTTGGTTAAAAAAATTAAGTGAAGATACAATCACAATAAATAGTATTACGAAATAGAAAAGAATAAAAATTTTATATATTGTTTTAATCATATTTTTTACCAAGTGCTGGTTGAAATTATATTATTAATTTTTCTTTCAGCGAATACACCCCCCGTTTCAGAGGGGTTTTTTCTATAACTTTTTATATAAAAATCAAAATTACAAGTCTTGTCTTTAAGATCAATATCGTCTTCATCTAAACCAATAAAAAAAATGTAATTTTCTGGAGATTCTTGTAGCATCTCAGAATTTAAAGAAAACTCAATTAAAGGTCCTTTATACTGACTTTTAAAATTCTTACTTAATATTTCTAAATATAAATTACTGCATAAAAAATCATCTCCACCTCTTTTTATTGTTTTTATATTATAATTAAAATCTCTACTTGACACATTTTCAACCTTAAGTGCTTCTACATCAAAACCATAAGGTAAGGCACCGGCAACATAAAATAAGTTGTCTATATTATAGTCATTAAAAGAAGATTTTGTTTTAAAATCTAAAGAAATTGCTGAAATAGAGTTATCTTTAATTATTCTTTCAGCAAAAATATCGGCATCGGTATACTGACTATTGATTAAAAATACATACAAAAAAACAGAAATTAAGCAGATTCTTTTAACTATTTTTTTTAGCATTTTTTATTTTTATAAGCTCATCTAAAATATAAACAATAGCAGGGATAATGAGCAAAATAATTAAACCATTAAAAGTCTTAGCAAAAGACAGAAGATAGCCTAAACGAGGAATAACTAAAACAACTTTTCCAATTATCTGTTCTTTAGCAATATAATCTTCATCTCCAGTTTTATTAGCATCTCCCTTGGTAAAATATTTTTTTTCTCCACTTTTTTCTATCTCATTAATTCTATGAGTAACAACTCTATTAGATTTTCCAGTAAAAGTAACTACATCGTTTATTAGGTAGTCTGTTTGATTTTTTATTACAACAACATCTCCCGTCATGATAGCCGGCTCCATTGATCCAGATTGAACTAAAAAAGTCTTATACCCCTTAACTATATTAAAATTGGAATTTATAACATATATTGCCAACAGGGTTAAAACTACTAATATCAACCACTTAAGTAAAGACAAAACAAATCTTACAATTTTCATAATAAAAAGAAAAGCAGGAGAGCTTTACGTTCTCCCCTGCTTAAATAAGCTATGTATTACTTGGATAGTCACCATCAATAAGCTGTATTAATCTAAAATTTACGTCAAACTGAACGCTATCACTTTGCACTTCGTTTCCATAAGAAGCCTCATCTGCGTTCCAATAAACAGTTACCTTCCTTTCCTCGTTTGGTTGTAAAACTATAGCATCTAAATTATACCAATCTTGCCCAATCTTTGTTTGAGTGTCAGTTGCTAAAGTTGATTCAACCATATCACTACCATCTAAACTAACCTTTAAAGTTATAGCGTCACCTAAATTACCAACTTTATCTAAGTCTTCACAATTTGGATCAGCTACTTTCTCTTGATCATTACAGCCATTTTCTTCATTTATAACATTTTGCAATCTTACAAATAATCTTCCTGGTAAAGATCCTGTATTTTTAATAGTCCAGGTTTTTGTACCACCAATATTACCAGTTGCCCCCATATTCTCTATAATAAAAGGTTCTAACTTATTACCGTTAGAAGCTACATCTAAATCCAAGGTTCCTGAGATAAATCTATTAGCATTGGTGGTTCTAGTGGCTGTAAAATAAGCCGATGTGCCAGCAATCGCACCTACCACAACAATGACAATTAATAAACTGCTGTAAAATACTTTTTTATTCATATCTTATTTTTCTTCCTCCTTTTTTATTTATTAAATTCCTCCTTTTAACATTTCCCCCTTTACATGTTTATTAAATTGCATTTCAAATCATAGTTTATAAAAATTATTTTTAATTAAAACCTTATTTTTAACTTTTTTTATATTTTAACATTATTTTTAAAGTAAGTCTATAATTTATAGATCTCCTGGCTCATCTTTTCTAAGCTGTGTAAGCATCCGCGAAACTTAGCAAACTATTTTAATAAAATTATTAAATAAAAAAAGCCCTTATTGATAAAGGCTTTATAGGAAGCTGTAACTATTCTTTTTTTTGGTTAGTAACAAATTCTGGTAACTCATCTTTTCTTAATACAACCTCTATACACGTGCCCTTAGCTGGATCAATTGCTGTGATAGTAATATGAGCCACTGAGGTG
>CAYMGT010000009.1:20738-22073 GCA_964390115.1 uncultured Gammaproteobacteria bacterium | reverse complement strand
ATTCCACCGTCAATCGTAACGTTAATAATAAGGCTAGCGGTTTTTCTGTGCGTTGTATTAAGGACTAATCTATGGCATAGATAAACAGTGGGCCATTTGTTCGTTTACTTTCTTTCTTAACAGGTATTCCTGACAAGAAATTATTAAAAAATTATTATGAGACCTTACGCAAAAGTGTGTCTGATGTAGTATAATTTATTTCAAATAATTAAATTTAAAACTATGAAAAAAAATAAGGTATTTATCATTATTTT
Organism: uncultured Gammaproteobacteria bacterium; assembly: GCA_964390115.1. Taxonomy (GTDB): domain Bacteria; phylum Patescibacteriota; class Patescibacteriia; order Patescibacteriales; family UBA12465; genus JAIPJA01. Next base: position 21,819 of record CAYMGT010000009.1, on the reverse strand, counting down.
AATTATTATTTTAGTAGTATTAGGTTTCTGGTATTTAAGTTCAACCTTTTCTGACAGGGAAGCTGATAGTAATTTAAGCTCTCAAGAACAAGAGTCTTTAAAGAGTTGTCAGGACAATGGTGGTATTTGGCTAAAAGATCGTCAGTTTTGTCATATATATAGCCCAGAAATAGCCGAGTTTTTACAAGAAAATTGTGAAAATTTTAATGGGGAGTGGCTATCTGATTCCAGAAAATATGAGTGTATAATTAATGATGAGCTTTGGCAATATGGAGATTGGGAAATGATTAATTGGGACTCTTTTAATAGAAATAAACAGTCTTGCTTAGAGGTTGATGGCACTTGGCTTGGTGGAGTAAATGAGGCTTGTGAGCTAAACGGAGACATTTTTTATAGAGGAACTTGGGAAAACTTAGAGGCACTGCAGAACTCTTGTATTAATGAATTTGGTGGCGAGTGGCTTGGTGGTGAAAATGTGGAATGTAAAATTGATGATGTGATTTATCCAGGTAACTGGGTGCAAGCTTTTACCTTAAAAGATAGTTGTGAAGAGGCTAGCGGAACTTGGCTTGGTGGAGACAGTGGTCAATGCAAAGTTGGCTCTTATATTTATGAAAATCAAGCTTGGGAAAGACTTGAGGAAATGAAAACTAGTTGTGAGAACTCAGGTGGAGTGTTTAAAGGCGGCGCTAAATTTAGATGTGATATAGGGGACACAGTTTATTACAACAAAAACTGGGAAAGAATATCTAAGGCAGATACCATGGGTCAAAGTTGTAAAGCTGATGGAGGCACCTGGGAATCAGAGGCGAGGACTTGCAGTGGCTTATCTTTAGATTGGTGTGGAAATATTAATGAAGAATTAGAATTAGGAGGTTTAGGTTGGAAGGAGACTTCTTTATCATGCTATATATACTAGAGTTTTTATATAAAGTTGTTTGTGACTTTAGTTGTTAATAAGTTCTCTTAACATAATTTAAAAAGTTTGCTATAATATGATTATTAATAAATATTAATATTTAATTAACACTATGAAGAAAGAATCATCTTATATGTTGATTGTAGGAATAGTAGTAGGTAT
>CAYMGT010000009.1:0-20638 GCA_964390115.1 uncultured Gammaproteobacteria bacterium | reverse complement strand
ACACTATGAAGAAAGAATCATCTTATATGTTGATTGTAGGAATAGTAGTAGGTATTTTAGCTATGCTATTTATTTCCTTTCAACTACAACTTTCAAATGTACAGAAAAGAACTGCTCAATTAGAACAAACTGTTGGTTCTAATACTCAAGCAGTTAGTCAAATTGTAAATTTTATTAATCAAAGTACTGGCGCTGGTCAAGATGGACAAGTTCCACAAACACCACCAATAGAATAAATTAATAGATTTTAGATAACTTAAAACTATCTCTTTAAAAGAGGTGGTTTTTTGTTTTTCTTGTAAGGTGATATAATTATAATATATTAAAATAAAATTCTATAAAAAATGGATAAAATAAAAGCTAAAAAAAGAATAGCTAAGTTAAGACAGGAAATAGATCATCATCGCTATTTGTATCATGTTTTAGATAGAGAAGAGATAAGCGAAGGGGCCTTAGATACCTTGAAAAATGAACTTTTTAAATTAGAAGAAATGTATCCGGAATATATAACTCCTAACTCTCCTACGCAAAGAGTGGCTGGCAAACCTTTAGATAAATTTAAAAAAGCAGTTCATGGTGAGAGGTTATTATCTCTTTTTGATGCTTTCTCTGAGGAAGATATAATTGCTTGGCAAGAGAGAATTTTGAAATTATATAGAGACGATTTAAAGTTTAATTATTACTGCGAACTAAAACTTGATGGTTTAGCAATATCACTGACATATAACAAGGGAATGCTTGTTAGGGGAGCTACTCGTGGTGATGGTAGAGTAGGTGAAGAGGTCACTTTAAATGTTAAGACTATCTCTAGTTTACCATTACAGTTAAAAGAATTAAGTATGCAAGATTGGCAGAGTTTAGATATTAGTGCTAGCAATATCTCTGAGCTTAAAAGTATTATTTTAAATTCTCAAATAGATATTCGCGGAGAAGCGGTTATGTATAAGTCAGTTTTTAATAAATTAAATAAAGAGTATAAGGAGAAGGGGTTAAATGTTTTAGCTAATCCTAGGAATGCTGTGGCCGGCTCTATTCGTCAATTAGATTCTAAAGTAGCAGCTCAGAGACAAATGACTTTCTTTGTTTATGGTATAGCAGGCAGTAGTCGCTTAAAAGAAATTTTAAAAAGTAGACAGAAAGAAGATAAATTTCTAGCCTTATTAGGCTTCAAAACATTAAAAGAGAATAAACTCTGTCACAGTTTAGACGAAGTTTTTTCTTTATATGATAATTTAGAGAAAAAAAGAGATTCTTTGCCTTTTCTTATAGACGGTATGGTGATAAAAGTTGATGATATGACTAAATGGTCTACTTTAGGGATAGTAGGTAAAGCTCCTCGTTATATGATGGCCTATAAGTTTTCCGCTGAACAAGTGACAACATCTTTAAAAGAGGTCATTTGGCAAATGGGCAGAACTGGAGCTTTAACTCCTACAGCTGTTTTAGATTCAGTTAAAGTAGGTGGAGCCTTAGTCTCTCGGGCCACACTTCACAATATTGATGAAATAAGTAGATTGGGTATAAAGATAAATGATACTATAATAATTGAGAGAGCGGGAGATGTCATACCTAAAGTTATTAAAGTTCTTTCTAATCTGCGAAGCGGGCAAGAGACCGATATAGTTATTCCTATTTCTTGTCCAACTTGTCAGACGAAACTTATGAGAGCTGAAGGGGAAGCAGTTTTACGTTGCCCTAACACTAAGTGTGAGGCTATAAACTTTCAAAACTTAGTTCATTTTACTTCTAAAGGGGCAATGGATATTGAAGGTTTGGGTGAAAAATTAGTCCAAAGACTTTTAGAAGAGAAATTAATCTCTGATAGTGCTGATTTCTATAGTCTAAAAAAAGCTGATTTGTTACTTTTAGATAGATTTGCGGAAAAATCAGCAGAAAATTTAATTAACTCTATAGAGTTAAGCTTAGAAAGAGAACTGTATCGTTTTATTTATGCTTTAGGCATCAGGCAAGTAGGGGAAGAGTCAGCTAGGGTTTTAGCTATAGCTTTTTCTAGTTCTGAGTTTAATAGTTGCAAAGACGTGGCTAATTTAGAAGAGATTTTTAATTTTTTTAGTTCCAAAGAAATTGAGTCGTGGCAAGAATTATCTGATTTTGGACCAGCTATCTCCTCTAGTATACATAGCTTTTTTCATAGTCAAAGTACTGTCTTACTGTTTAAAAAATTTACAAGGCATGAGTTTAAATTAAAATTAGAGAAAAAATTAAATTACTCATCTAAGTTTGCTAACAAGTCTTTTGTTTTAACAGGGTCTCTTTCTAGTTTGACAAGAGATGAAGCTAAAGATAGAATTAAAGTATTGGGGTCTAAAGTAAGCTCTAGTATATCAAAAAATACTGATTTTTTAGTTTTGGGTAAAGATTCGGGTAGTAAGTATATTAAGGCAAAAAATTTAGGAGTGAAAATTATTAATGAACAGGAGTTTTTAGAGATGACCAAGTAATTAAATGTATAAAGTTTATGAAATTATCTAAAGAAGAAGTTTTAAAAATAGCTAATTTGGCTAAACTAAAATTAAGTAAACAAGAAATCACTAAATTTCAGCTGGAATTATCTGATATCCTGGTTTTTGTTTCCTCACTTGATGAAGCAGAAACAAACAGAGACTATAGTTCTAGCAGTAGTGACTTGGAAAATATTTTTAGAGAGGATGAAGTAAAAGTTTTTTCTCCAGAGGATAGAGAAAAGATGCTCTCACAAAGCCCTTACTATAATCAGGGGACTATTAAAGTTAAAAGAATATTAAACTAATGAAGTTAAATGAATTAACTCTAGTTCAGGCTAGAGAAAAATTGGATAAGCGGGAAATTAGTAGTCAAGAGTTGACCCTGGCTTGTTTAAAGCAAATTGAAACCTATAATGATAAATTAAAGGCTTGTTTAACTTTAACTAAGGAATTGGCAATTTCTCAAGCGAAAGAGGCGGATAAGAGATTAAAACAAGGGGAGAAAGGGTCTCTATTAGGTATTCCTTATTTAGCTAAAGACAATCTTTTAACTAAAGGTATTAGAACAACAGCGGGCTCTAAAATGTTGGAAAATTACATTGCTCCCTACAGTGCTACGGTTATAGATAGGCTGGATAAGGCAGGGGCAGCTCTACTAGGTAAAACTAATTTAGATGAGTTTGCTCAAGGCTCTTCCACGGAAAATAGTTATTTTGGACCTAGTTTAAACCCATGGGATATAAGCAGAACTCCTGGAGGGTCCTCTGGTGGCTCAGCCTCAGCTCTAGCGGCTAATTTTTGTATATTTGCCTTAGGATCTGATACAGGTGGTTCTATTCGTCAACCAGCTAGTTTTTGCTCTCTGACAGGTCTGAAACCTAGTTATGCTAGAGTTTCTCGCTATGGATTAATTTCTATGACCTCTTCAACTGATGTAATAGGGCCTTTAACAAAAACAGCTTTAGATGCAGAAATGGTTTTTTCGGTTATCTCAGGAAGTGACAGTCTTGATGCTAGTAGTTTAGGCTCACAATATAGTAGTCAAAATATAGAGAAATTAAGTAATTTTAAAATTGCTTTAGTCAAAGAATATGAAGAATCATTAAGTGATAAAGCTAGAGAGTCTTTTACTAAATCTAAATTAGAGCTAGAAGCTCTAGGTTGCCAGTTTATAGATATCTCTTTACCTAATATTAAACATGCCGTGGCTGTATACTACATAATAACTCCGGCTGAGATAAGTTCAAACTTAGCTCGTTTTGATGGACTTCGCTATGGCTTTAGCCAAAAAGAAGCTAAAGATTTAAAGGACTATTATCTAGAAACTAGAGGAGAGGGTTTTGGTGATGAAGTTAAAAGAAGAATAATGACAGGAACTTATGTTTTAAGTGCAGGTTATTTTGATGCTTATTACAAAAAAGCTCAAAGACTGAGAGAAAGCATTATTTTAGATTTTAAAAAAGCTTTTAAGAAAGTAGATTTAGTCTTAAGCCCCAGTGCTACTTCCGAAGCCTTTAAATTTGGTGAAAAAGCTAGTCCTTTAGATATGTATGTTGAGGACAAATTTTTAGCTGGTCCTTCTTTAGCCGGTCTTCCAGCTATATCTTTACCTAGTTCACCTATAGATGATTTACCTTTTGGTTTGCAAATGATAGCTCCTAAAAATTGTGAGGATAGACTATTTAGCTTAGCTAAACTCTGGCAGGAGAAAACTAATTATCATAAAGCTATAGCTAAGTTAGTTTAAAATTTAAAAAATTAATTTAATTTATTTTAAAAATATGGAAAAGAAAACTAATATGAAATTATTTTGGTCAGTTTTAGTTGCTATACTAGTAGTAGCAGTAATTTTAAGAATTGTCTTATTTTTAAATAAAGATAAAGAAATAGTGGATAATAATACTAAGGAAATAGTAGATTTAATGGAAGCTAATAGTTCTGCCGTGGTAATAGCTTCAAGTTATAGAGCTCAAAAAATTAGAGAAATTGATAAAAATGATATTTATTTAGGTTCCTTAGAAGCTCCCTTACAAGTTATCGTTTATGAGGACTATAGTGACAAGATAAATGCTAGCTATAGAGAGAGTATTGATACTTTAAAAGATGAATTTTCTGATGAGTTAGTAATCGCTTTTCGTCCATTTTATATAAGTAGTCGTGGTGAAGCTCCTGAGATAAGTCAGGCTCTATGGTGTGCTAATGATCAAGATAAATTCTACGAGTTGAGAAAAAAAATATATGAGCGAGTAGAACAAGATAGTTTTTCTTTAATGGAATTAAATAGTTTAGCCTCTGAACTAGAATTTGATACGAAGCAGTTCAGTGATTGTGTAGAAACTTTTAAATATAGGGATAAGGTAAATGCCTTAGCCTTAGAAGCTAAAACCTTTGCAGTTACAGGCGCCCCAACTACCTTCATAGCTAATAGTTTAATTATTGGAGCTAGAGAATGGGAAGACGTGGTAGATTCTAATAATGAATTAGTAGAAGGACTAGGAACTATTGTGAGTAAATACTTAGAGAATTAATAATTTTAAGGTAAAATATATAAGAAGATAAGCAGAAGGAAGGATGGCTGAGTGGTCGAAGGCGCTTGCTTGGAGTGCAAGTGTACCAGAAATGGTACCCTGGGTTCGAATCCCAGTCCTTCCGCACTGATAAAAAATCGCTTTTATTCTTGATTTTAGAGATAGTCAAATATGGCTCTTTAAAACTAAGATTAGCGATTTTTTTATTTCTAAATTGAGCGTTCCAAAGTAGGGTTTTTGTGATTACTTCTTGTTTCTTGTTTTTTCTTATCTCAAACTCCTTTTTAGCTTGAATAGGGTATAAAAAGATGTTTTTTATCCGTTCCAAAGTAATTTCACTATTATTCTCTTTTTGTTGTTTTAAGTCTTTTAAGTCTTTTTTAAATTGCACAATTTCATTATTAAGTATCTTTTCTTTTTGGTCATAGACTTCTTTAGCTAGGTTGCCATCTAGGTATAGGTCTAGGAGCTTGTTTTGCCTGTTCTCTGCTTGTTCAATAGACTTCTGTATACTTTGCTTAGCTTGTTCTAAATATTCGTCTGTTTCGCCTAGTTTCTCTTTATTTGCTTGATAGCACATATTGATTATCTTCTCATCAATAATCACATCATCAAACATTTTGCTTAGTTCTTTAGAAACATCTTCTTCTTTTAAATATGTTTTGTGTTCATTACATATTCCTTTGCCATTAGTACAATAATAATATGTATGTTTGCTCTTCTTTTTGCTAGCAGTCAAAACACAGCCACAAGTATCACATTTTAAAACTCCACGATAGGTAAAGTGTAGCTTTTGTTTTTTGGTATGAGCTTTTTTATTTAAAACATCTTGAACAGTGTTAAAGATGCTCTTAGATATTATTGGTTTATGATTACCTAGATATTCTTTGTCATATTTTCGCATGATTCCGTAATAGAAAGGATTGCTTAGAATATCATGTATTTTACTTTTGTGATATTTATATCCTCCACGACTTCTAAAACCTTGCTTAAATAATGTATTAGCAATTTCCTTAACACTCTTGTCGCCAGTCGCATACATAGTAAATATTTTCTTAATATATTTTTCTCTATCTTTATCAATTAGAATTCCGCCTTTCCCATCATTTAAATATCCGAGGGGTGCTAAATTAGGCCAACCGCCTTTTTCTAACTTAGTTATAATTCCACGCTTAACATTTTTAGATAGATCTAAAATATATTGATTAGCCATTCCACTCTCAACATTAAAAAGCAATACATTATCAGACGGTAAATATTGTCTATCAATAGTTTGAATTATTTTTAATTGGTCTTGTTGTAGAAGCCATTGAATAGTTGCGCTATCTATTGGATTACGAGATAGTCTATCAATTTTCCAACATAAAATACCTAGTTCATCTTCCTTGCTTCTTTTAATGTATTTAATCATTTCAGTAAACAAAGGCCTGTTATCAGGTTTTTTAGAAGATTTACTTTCGGTATAAGTCTTAACAACTTCCAAACCTAAATTAGAAGCTAACTTTTTCATTTCATTAACTTGGCTTTCTAAAGATAAAACTTGTTTACCTTTATCTTCGCTTGATTTTCTACAATACAAAATGTATTTCATATATTTAAAATTTAATAACAAAAAGGGACGGTTCTGGCTAAACCAACGCAATTACCCGAAGATAACTTTTGTCGGACAGAAACCGCCCCTTTTTGGGGACAAAAATAAATAAAATCCTCGGGCTTTAATTGTATTGGTTTAGCACTCATATATTAACATAATCATTTATTTTTTAGCAAATCAGTTTTTAGGGAATAGGCAGTATATTTAATCTTTCCTGCCCACTCACTCTCAAAAGTTTTTTCAAATTTAAGGGGTAATTCTTTAACATATTTATTAAAGAATATTATTGCTTCCATTCCTGTTAATTCAACTGGCTTATTTAGATTTCTTGAACAAAAGAATTTCTTTTTGCCAAACATTCTTTTATCAAACATATCTTTGCTAAGATATTTACAAAAGTAAGCTCCCATATTATCCACCTTATTAACATCTTTTATTTTTACAAAACCATATTTCCAATATCTATTCTGAAACCACCTTTCCCATTCAAACCTATCTCTTTTGATTATTGTTTCAATATTGCAAAGTAGGTGATAGTGAACTGATCCACCTTTTTCTTTCTTATTTCCGTGATAGTCTACATCTTTTTGAAATTCTACTACTGAAATATATTCAAACGCTGGTTTAGTGTGGATTATTCTTTTCATAGCTAGGTGGAATAACTTATTTGCTTCTATTAATTCAGTGGTGCTTTCGGCAAAGGTAAGGGTCAGGAACTTATCTAATTGTGGATTAGCATTAACTGATCTACGAATGTTTGTGCGAGTACGAGAGATGGAAAACTGAGTTTTAGCCGTATATTTAATTTCCCACTCTACTAATTCTTTTAATTCTTTTTTATATTGGTTTATATCCATCTGACCCTTTGATTCTTTGTTTTTCTTCTTTTTTCGTTTTCTTCTTGTATATCCACGAAGAATATCTTTAGTCTGATAATCATAGACTTCAATTTCTTTTCCTGATTTTATAATTTTAAAATTGTAAGCCTCTGTCATATATCTTTAGGATTAAAAAACTTGTCATTTTCATGTGCAGATGTGTGTATATAATCCAGTTAATGTATATGGTTTTTTCTCTCACCAAACTGGCAAAGTTTTGGCGAGAGAAAACATTTAAGTAATACTTAATTTTTAAAGGTATTCATTTTTTGGTCTGCTCTGGCGAGCTATCCCAAAAAAATATAATATCCTTTGAAAAAATTAAGTTAGTCATCGCTTAAAAGATTTTCCATTCCTGTATATAAATCTGCAAAACTATCTAAGTATTTGTCAGCAGTTTCGTGATTAATATCAAGACTACATACTTCTTTAAAGTATGAGATACATTCATTTCTTAATTGTTTTGAATATGTAAACACAAAAAAACCGCTTAAATAATTATGCGGTTATTCTATAAAAAAAGACTTCCACGATTATACATGGAAGTAATTGAGGAATTTTATATTTCTTTTGTTTTAGCTAAGTTTGGGTGGTGTTTTGCGGGAACTTATTTGTTAATAACATATTTAATTGGATTTTGACTTCCTCTTTTCCAGTATTTAGCAACAGACTTATTAATATACTTATCTCGTAAAAATTTAGAAGCAACTTTGCCTTGAAACATATATCTACCTTTTACTTCGGAAGATGGTAGCCATTTATGTATAGAAAAGACCTCTCTAATGATACCACGGTAAACAGAGAAGGCGATTTTAATATCCTCAGCTCTCTTTATATTAATTCTCCATGATTTTCTTGTAGATTCATAAATTTCCACAGTTGACATACTTCTGTTGTATAGATTATTTATGTTGATTAAAATAGCCCGATCTTCAATAATAGCTTCTTCGGCTTCATATTTTATCTTAACATCTTCTAATTTCATTAACCCTTTGTCCTCTGCATTATGACCTTTCATCAAGTTGGTCAGTTTATCTTTTCCTAAAACATCAATAATAGCACTTTCTACTTCAAATGCTTCTTTCTCAGTAAGTTCATGTCTTAAAATATAATGTTTTACTTCGAAGTCACTCTTTTCGATTTCTCTTATTTTTTTAATCTTAGATGTTTCTTTTGTTTTGTTATTCAAGGCTCCCAAAAGATGCTGGTTAATACGATTACCCTTGCCTTTACCAACATAAAAAATTTTATTATTCCTCGGGTCAGCAAGAAGATAAACATAATATCCTAATCTTTCAATTGTTGATTGTGATAAATTATATTTTTTCATATTTTTATTTACCCATCTATTGTATAAGTCTTAGCCTAAATACTTAAGGTATCTTTTATTTATTTTAACATTACCAGTCTTGTTGGTAGTGTAAATTAGAAAATCATCTATATTTATATCTACTCTTATTTTATTTTGTAATCTTTCGCAAGCATTATAGTATTTTTTCCAGTCTTTACTGCTATTGTATTCTAATTCATTTAATTTTTCAGTAGCTATGTCTTTATAGTATATTTCTTCCGTCTTATCATTTTGTTCAAACAGGTATTCTAAAATATAATGTTCAAGAGGGAGGTCTGCCTTCCTTTTTATTTTTATCTGTTTACCCTTGATATGGAGTATGCTTTTTCCTTTATCAAAATATATATTATCTTTGTGTCCTTTAACAAAATCTTCCGTACTTAATTCATTGATTACCTTTTTATTTAAAACAGTAAAAGACATATTATATACCATCCCCTGATTAGAACTCTTAAAAGCCATTTCAACTTTTTCCTTAAACTCATCTATTTTCTTTTTATTTGTTAATGCCTTGTATTCTTCCATGGTTTTATACATAGCGTCTAAAAATGTATAGAAGAATATTGAGTTATCCTCTATATTAGTTTTACCTGTCTGAATATCAAAGTCGGCAAGAGTGGCTGAGCCAGTCATCATGGAATTTAAAGTATCATTTGTTTTGCTATTTTCTTCTGCAAACATAGTTTTCAACACTTTTTCCGTTTTTAAAAACTCCATATATTTATGGATTATAATCATTTTCTTTAAACAATTAGTTTCTGTTTGAAATTCTTTCTCTAATTGTTTTATTTTGTCTATTATTTGAGGGTTTTTCATAATATGAATTTATTATACCACGGATAATGGTTTGGTTGTAGACAGCTAAAAACTGGATAAGGAAATATCCCGTGAAGTATTCTATAATATGACAGGTGTTGCACTTGAATGTTGAATGTACACTACATATGCTTGACAAAATATACGTCTTGTGATATATTATACTAATATAGTTTTTTAAAAATAGAATTAATAACCATATAAAATTCATTATAATGAAAAAAGTAAGTATTGCAGTTTCCGATTTACAGGCTGTATTAACAGCCCTAGAAGAAGGTAAGATTTCTATAAAAGATATTTTAACCTTGATTAACAAAGAAAATGATCAAGTTAAAAAAGATTCTGAAGAAATGATTACCTTAACAGTAGATTATTCCCGCACCCTAAAGCAAATGATTGCCGATGGTAAGTATGATTGGAAGAACGAAAATATTACGGAAAAGAATTTTCCAATTCCAGAAGAAGTGAAAGGCAAAAAAGTAGAAATATCTACTAAACTATTTCATTTCAATCGTGATATTAGCAGTGAAGATGCTAAAAAAGAAATGGATAAGGATGGTTTCCGTCCAGCTACTCTATTTGAGCAACAAGCTTTTGCTCAAAAACATCCTGAGCTACAAAGACAGTTTCCAATTGTTGCCCTCGGTTCTGTTTGGCAGCGCACTCTTGGCTATCGCCTTGTGCCTTGTCTGGATGTCGATGATGTCGAGCGTAGGCTTGGTCTGTTTTGGCTTGTTCGTGGCTGGCGTGCTTACTATCGTTTCTTGGCTGTTCGCAAGTAAGCCCTTGGAACTTTAGACATTTGGTTCTTTTAGTCCCTTGGACACTTAGCTCTTGGATATTAAATCCAAAAAAACTTCAAATCTCGTTTTATGAAAATAGGACGAGATTTTTTTATATAATTATGTTAGAATAAAGTTGGATAGTAGACGAATCAGTCCGCGGTCAAGGCTTCGGACGGTCGAATTCTAAAATAATGTTTTAGCCAGAATGGTTAGTTGTATCTATCTAGCTAGAGAGTTGGATATTATTTTAAAAAATAAAAATACTTGGCACTTTTAGTTGGTAGATTTTAATATCTCAAATGAAATACAGTCCCAACAGAATTGAAGGGACGGTGGTATAGATAACTGAAAGTGATTTTATCGGTTCTGTTTGGCAGAACACTAATGACAATCGCCATGTGCCTTATCTGAATGTCAATGATGACAAGCGTAAGCTTAATCTGAATTGGCTTGATAATGACTGGAATGCTAACTATCGTTTCTTGGCTGTTCGCAAGTGTTTTATTTCCCGTCTTTTTAAAGGCGGGTTTTTAAAATAGTTTTTTCCAGCCACCCATTATTTTACCGATTTCTGCTAATAGGCTGGATAATTGTAAATATTTTTTATTATCCAAAGCTTTGCTCTGCCAGAGAATTTGTAAAAAGAATTTGAGAGAATCAAATTTTATTATCGCTTGATTAATATATTTTATCTTATTATCTTTGCTACTATATTTTGCTGTTAAAATTAATTCTAAAGTGTCGGTAAAAAGATTGTCAATTTTAGCTCCTAAACTATAGCGAGTAAGTCTGGGTAATTGAGTTGAAAAATTGTGCCAAAGTAAATAGGCTGTAGTTAGTTTTTGTAAAATAGAGAAATTTTCTCTGGGGGGGGGTATTATTAGTCATATTTTTATGAAGAAAAAATTAGTTATTAGTTATGAAGATATTATATCATTAGATAATATGTTATTAGCTTGGCAAGAGTTTATTATTGGCAAGAGAAATAGGATGGATGTAATTAAGTTTTCGCTTAATCTTGCTGATAATATTTTACATCTTAATCGCCAACTTGCCAATCTTAAATATTCACATGGCTCTTATCACAGTTTCTATGTTGTAGACCCTAAGTTGAGACATATTCATAAAGCTTCCGTTTTTGATAGACTCATTCATCATGCTATTTACAGAAAGTTATACCCCTTTTTCTCTAAGACCTTTATTGCTCATTCATATTCTTGTCAAACAGGGAAAGGAACACATAGAGCTTTAAGAGATTTTGAAACTATGGCTAATAAGGTTAGCCAGAATAATACAAGGACTTGTTGGATTTTACAATGCGATATTAGAAAATTTTTTGACAGTATTGACCACCGAGTTCTATTAAAGATTTTGGATGATTATATTATAGACAAAAGAATTATTTGGCTTTTAAAAAATATTATTAATAGTTTCGCAGTTAAGCCTAATAAAGGTTTACCATTGGGAAATTTAACTTCGCAGTTACTTGTTAATATTTATATGAATATTTTTGATCAATATGTTAAGCATGAGTTAAAAATAAAATATTATATTCGTTATGCCGATGACTTTGTATTTTTAACAGATGATAGAGATAAGTTAGTATCTATATTGCCCAAAATTGAAACATTTTTATTTGAGAGATTAAAGCTTCGACTTCATCCCCACAAGGTGCATATAAAAACCTTAGTTAATGGCGTTGATTTTCTGGGGTGGATTCATTTTCCTGAATATAAAATCTTGCGAGTTAAGACCAAGAAGAGAATGATGAGAAAAATTAAAGATAATGCTAGGCCTGAAAGTCTAGCTTCATATTTAGGATTATTGAAACATGGAAATAGCTATAAAACTGAGCAAGAATTATTAAATAATTATTGGATTAACTATTATAGCTAGATAACATAATAGCCAATTTTATTAATTTTATTGAAATAAAGACTAACTTTATCTAAAAAAAGTTCCAACATCGTCCCACTCTCCCCGCATACAAAAGAACCTAATTTAGGTTCTTTTATTTTAATTTTATAGAAATTTCATATAGTATTTGATATAATGAATTTAGCTTAAATAAATTTTTATGAAAAAAGCACTTGTTGTAAAAAATATTAATGTTAATTTTTTCTCTAAAAAAGAAGAAGATTATATTTCTCTTACAGATATTGCAAAGTTTAAAAACTCTGATGATCCTCGTTTTGCTATTCAAAACTGGATGAAAACAAGATATACAGTTGAATTTATGGGAATTTGGGAAAAAATCCATAATCCAAGTTTTAACCGTGTCGAATTCGATACCTTTAAAAATGAAAGTGGTTCAAATTCTTTTGTTCTTACCCCAAAAAAGTGGATAGAAAACACCAATGCTGTTGGTATTCGTTCTCAAGCAGGACGCTATGGTGGGACCTTTGCTCATATGGATATTGCGTTTGAATTTGCAAGTTGGATTTCTCCAGAGTTCAAACTTTATCTTATTAAAGAATTTCAAAGGTTGAAGAAAGAAGAAAATGAAAAAAAATTGCTCGGATGGGACGCCAAAAGAACATTAGCGAAAGTAAATTATATTGTTCATACAGATGCCGTTAAAAAGCATTTAATTCCGAAAAATATTTCTAAAATTCAAATGAATAATATTTATGCCAGTGAGGCTGATGTTTTAAATGTGGCTCTTTTCGGTAAAACGGCTAAAGAATGGAGCGAGTAAAATAAAGGAAAAGATGGGAATATGAGAGATTATGCTGATGTTTCTCAGTTGGTCTGTTTAGCAGGTTTAGAAAGTCTAAATGCTGAGTTTATCAGGCAAGGTTTCGAACAAAAAGATAGATTACAAAAATTAAATGAGATAGCAATCATTCAAATGCAATCATTAATTGAAAATAAAACGATTAAAAAATTAAATTAATATTTGTATAAAAAAGTTCCAACATCGTCCCACTCTCCCCGCAGAAAAAAAGTCTAATTATTTAGGTTCTTTTTTTATAGAAACTTCATATAGTTTCTGATATACTAAGTATATGAATAAGAAAGATAACAAATTAATAATATATCAGACAAAGACTGGGGAGCTTGAGTTTCGTGGAGATTTTATAAAAGAAACAATATGGGCAAATCTTGATCAAATAGCCTCTGTTTTTGGTCGAGATAAGTCAGTCATATCTCGTCATATTAAAAATATTTTTAAAGATGGAGAATTGAATAGAGATTCAGTTGTTGCATTTTTTGCAACAACTGCTAGTGATGGAAAAATCTATAATGTTGAATATTTTAATCTAGATATGATTATTTCCGTTGGATACCGTGCAAATTCTAAACAAGCTACCAAGTTTCGTCAATGGGCCACTAAAATATTAAAAAAGCATATTATTGATGGATATACTATTCATAAAAAATTGGTTGTTAAAAATTATCAACAATTTTTAAAGTCAGTAGAGGATGTAAAAAATATATTACCCCCTGAGGTATTAATGAATACAAGTGATGTCTTGGAATTAGTTAGCCTTTTTGCTGATACTTGGTTGTCTCTTGACGCATATGATAGGAATATATTTATAGGTAAAAAAACAACTAAAAAGAAAATTTCTTTAACATCTAAAAAGCTGTCGGACAATTTAATGGAACTAAAAAATATATTAATTAAAAAGGGTGAAGCTACTGATATCTTTGGGTTAGAGAGAGAAAAAGGTAGCATTTCAGGTATTGTGGGAAATGTTATGCAATCATTTGGTGGTAAAGACTTATACGGAAGCGTAGAAGAGAAAGCCTCTTATCTTTTATATTTTATGGTAAAAAATCATCCGTTTGTGGACGGCAATAAGCGTAGTGGGGCTTATGCTTTTATTTGGTTTTTAAATCAAGCTAAAATTTTAGATAAATCTAAAATGACTTCACCCGCGTTAACTGCCCTTACTATTTTAGTTGCAGAAAGCAATCCTAAAGAGAAAAATAAAGTAATTCAACTCATTTTGAGTTTATTGAGATAGGTGTATAGGTTTATCGTAAAAAAGTTCCAACATCGTCCCGCTCTCCCCGCAGATATAGAATAGCCCTAGAATTGGGGCTATTTTTGATAGGGGGCTTATCACTTTGGAATAGAGTATTGTGATATAGTTCACTATATTTTATATATAGAGCTTAATTTTCTTTTTTATAGAAATTTTAGATAGTATTTGATATACTAAATATATGAATAAAAAAGATAATACAATTATATTTTTTAATGAAAAATAAGTTCGTCGTCATTGGGACGAGAAAAAAGAACTTTGGTATGTTTCTGTTATAGATGTTATTGAGATTTTAACAGACAGTCCAAGGCCAAGGCCAAGGAAGTATTGGAATGCCTTAAAGGCAGATTTAAAAGAGGAGGGAAGCGAAGTGTCCTGAAAATTGGGACAGTTGAAAATGAAAGCCCAAGATGGAAAAATGAGAATAATTGATGTGGTTATTGCTAAAAATGTTTTTCTTTTAATTAAATCTATTCCCTGAAAGAGAAAAATAAGACAATTAGTCTTATTTTAATCTTGTTAGTTAAGTTATAGAGGAGAGATTTAAATATTTGTTAATAATTATCCTAATCCCGGAAAACCACCCATGTCTTGCATTTTTTTAGCCATTATTTTTTGTGCTTTCTTTATAGCACTATTGATACAATCTTTTATAGCTCTTTCTGAAGCTTCTTGGCTTAATTCACTATTCAATTGAACCTTTTCAACTTCTAAATTACCGTTTAAAGTAATTTTTACTCCATTTTTTTCTTCGTTAACTCTTTCATCAGCTAAAGCATTTTGCATAGTTTTAGCTTGACTTCTTAAGTCTTTAAATTGTTTTAATTTATTGAACATAAATTTATTGTTATTGAATTATTATTAAAATTCTGGTGTAGCTTCTTGATGCCCCCTTTCTAAATTTTTAAAACTTACAGTATCTTTATCAAAGTATAATTTTACTTGTCCCGTTGGACCATTTCTGTGTTTAGCTATATGTATTTCGGCTCTAACTTTATCTTCTTCAGAGAGATCTTCTTCTCGGTAGTTTTTGTCAGCTGCTTTTCTATATATAAACATAACCACATCAGCATCTTGTTCAATGGATCCAGAATCTCTTAGGTGAGATAGTTTAGGAATGGCAGGAGAAATTTGTTCTACTGCTCTAGATAGCTGAGCTAAGGCTAAAACAGGAACATTTAATTCTCTAGCAATAGATTTAAGACCACGACTTATTTCAGCAATTTCTTGTACTCGGTTTTCTCCATATTTACCTCGTCCTTCCATTAATTGCAAATAATCTATTATTATTAAGCCTAAGTTTTTTTCCATTTGCAATCGCCTAGTTTTAGCTCTAATTTCCATAATAGAGGAAGTGGGGGAGTCGTCAATGTATATAGGAGCTTCAGCTAGCTCTCCCATAGCTTCACCAATTTTAGCGAAGTCATTATTGTCTTCTTTATCGGATAAATTACCAGTTCTCATTTTCCATAAGTTAACTCCTGATTGAGCACAAAGCATTCTATCAACCATTTGTTCTTTACTCATTTCAAGAGAAAAAACACCTACGCCAACCTTAGCCTTAACGGCTACACTTCTGGCGATGTCCATAGCAAAAGCAGTTTTACCCACACTAGGTCTAGCAGCCAAAATAACTAAGTCCGATTTTTGTAGTCCGGCCAGTAGTTTATCTAG
This sequence comes from uncultured Gammaproteobacteria bacterium, assembly GCA_964390115.1. Lineage (GTDB taxonomy): Bacteria > Patescibacteriota > Patescibacteriia > Patescibacteriales > UBA12465 > JAIPJA01. The sequence goes on along the minus strand of CAYMGT010000009.1, from coordinate 4,552 downwards.
CTCAATAAAACCCGTGGGAACACCTCTTAGTTTTCCGCTTTGTTTATGTAAGTCATCAATTCTATCAAAAGCTTCTGCAAGTAGAGTATCAATAGGGGAGAAGGCGGTATTCATATATTTTCTTGAAACTGAGAATATTTTTTGTTCAGTTTCATCTAAAACCTTTTCTATCTCTTCTTCTTCTCTAAAACTAAGATCTACAATTTCTGAAGCTGCTTGTTGCAATCTCCTTAGAGTAGCTTTTCTTTGAATTATTTTAGAATAATTGGCTACGTTAGCTGAAGTAGCCACGACATTACTAAGCCTAGCTAGATAACTTCTACCTCCGCAGTTAGTAAGTTGTTTTTTTTCTTCTAAGCGATTAGCTAAGGTTAAGATATCAATTGGTTCTTGGCGACTATATAGTTCTTTTATAGTCCCATAGACAGTGGAGTTAGCAGTTTTATAGAAATCATCCTCAAGTAGAGAGTCAGCTACTTTAATAATGGCGTCTTTATCCAAAAGTAAGCAGCCAAGAAGAGATTCTTCAGCTTCAATATTTTGTGGAGGTACTTTCCCATTTAGATTATCTGAATTAGTTTGATTCATTTGTTTACTTTAAATAAGTTTATCTTCTATTAAATTTAGTTTAGCTAAATTGAACTTAAAAATCAAGCTAAAGTTTTACACCATTTGTCCCCATATTAATATCTATTTACAAATAAAATAGTATTTGATATCATAATAAATGAAAATGTATTTGAAGTACATTATTTTATTTGCGCCTATAGCTCAGCTGGTAGAGCAGCTGCCTTTTAAGCAGAAGGTCGCAGGTTCGAATCCTGCTGGGCGCACAATTGCCACCCTAGCTCAGTTGGTTAGAGCAACTGTTTTGTAAACAGTAGGTCGTCGGTTCGAATCCGACGGGTGGCTCAAAAAAAGAATCTTTATTAATTTAAAGATTTTTTTTGTTTACTACAATTAATTCGTGGTATAATAATAATTAATATAGATAATAATTAATATAATATGTTAGAGATAAAAAATTTAAATAAAAATTTTTCTGGTTTTCAGGCAGTTACAGATTTAAATTTAAAAGTTAAATCAGGGGATTTTTTTTCTTTAATAGGTCCTAATGGGTCAGGTAAGACTACGATTATTAAAAACATTTTAGGTCTTCTAAGACCTAGTTCAGGAGATATTTTTGTAGAGGGAAGTAGTATTAAAAATTCAGCTTTGAAAGCTAAGAGGCAAATGGCTTATATACCAGATGAGCCAAGTGTTTGGAATCATATTACAGGGGAAGAATTTTTATATTTTTCCGCTGCTCTCTATGGCATGAAGAAAGAGGAGGTGGCAAAAAAAATTTCTAAACTTTTACAGTATTTTTCACTACAAGGAATAGAAAAAAAATATTTTGAAAACTATTCTCGTGGTAATAAGCAAAAGTTTACTATTTTAGCTGCCTTACTTCACGATCCTAAATTAATTTTAGTTGATGAGCCAATTGTTGGATTAGACCCGCAATCAGCAGAGATAGCTATGAAACTTTTTTCTACTTTTGTTAAAAATGGTGGCACAATATTTATGACTACCCATACTTTAGAGGTGGCTGAAAAATATTCTTCACAAATTGGAATACTCTACAAGGGTAGACTTTTAGCTAATGACACTTTAACTAATTTAAGAAATAAAATTAAACAACCCACTGCTAGTCTATCAGAAATATATTTTAATTTTACACAGAATGATTAATCATTTTTTTACTTACCAAAGAAGAAAATTTGTTAGATATTTTCAAGCTAATAAAGTGGCCCGTATTTCAGTGGCCTTTTTAATGTCAGTTATTTTAGCAGGAATTGTTTGGGGCGTATATTATGTTAGTAAAAAAGGTTTGGAATTTACTCAAATTGAGACTGATATTTTTTTAAACCAAGTTGGTCCTTGGTATATATATGAGATATTTCTTTTATTAACTGGTTTTCTAATATTTATTAGCAGCACTATTTTTGGCTTAGTTAATTTTTTTAAAACTAAAAAAGATAACTGGATAATGGCTAGTCCTCGCTATAGAAAATTACTCTGGATTAACTCTTTTAAGGCTATAAATAGCTCAGCTTGGGCTATTATTGCTATTAGCTTACCTTTAATTGTGGCGGCAGGTCAGGTTTTTAGTTTTTCTATTCTAGCTTACTTTTTGGCTATTATAGCAGTTATTATCTTTGCTCTTATATGTGCTCTCCTAGCTATTGTTCTTATAATGACAATCTCGCTTCTTATGGGTTTGATAAAGCTGAGAAATATAAGGGGTTTAAAAGTATTAGTGAGTGCAGTGATTTTAACAGGAGCAGTTTTTATTTGGCGACGTTTAATTTACATGGACTTAGACCAAATTTTTCAAATTAATAATGTTAGTAATCCAAATTTAGAAATATTTGCTCAATATTTTTCAGTATTTCCTTCTCATTTTCCAGCCATGATAATATTTAATTTGCAAACAGCTAATCCTATAGGAGCGTTTAAGTATTTATTTATTTTAGTCTTAGCTTTAGTTTTTATAGTCTTAGTTTACAAGCTACTAGAATTTAAGTTTCTCTATGTTTGGCAGATATTTCAAGAAGGTTCTTTTGAGGCTAAAAAGGAAGGAAAGGGAAGAAGACTACGCTTATTAAGAAATAGTTTTCCTAAAACTCCAGAAGGAGTTATTTACAAAAAAGAGATTTTAACTTCAATTCGATCAGCTAAAAATTTACTTTGGTTTTCTTTTTTAGCTGTATTGCTTTTTGCTCAAGTAGGAGTTATTTCTTTACTTGATAAATATTCAAACATTGGGGACGGCTTCACTATAGGTAATGGTTTGGTAATTTTACAGTTAGCTATAGTATTATTCTTTATCACTGCCTTTATTGTTAGATTTGTTTTTCCATCTTTTAGTCAGGAGAGTAAGACTTCTTGGATTATTGGCTCTGCTCCTTTGAGGATGTCTAAAATATTTTTAAGTAAGTATAAGTTGTTTTCTTTAGTATTAACTATATTGGGGATTGCTTCTCTTTTTCTTTATATTATTCCCCTAGAACTTAGCTTTTATCTGTCTTTAATTTTAGTGCTAGTTGTATTAATTGCTATTTTAACTCTGACAATGTTGGGGTTGTCTCTAGGGGTAATATATATTAATTTTGAAAGTAATGATCCTAATGAACTTAGTACTTCGGCAGGTGGAATTATCTTTATGGTTTTAGCTCTAGGCTATATTGCTTTAACTGCTTATTTATTATATTTAAGTTTAATAAATGAAAATTATGTATTTTTAGTTTTTTATTTATTAGTTTCTTTATCGCTTTGTTTAGTTTTAAGGAAAAAGGCTTTAAAGAGTTTGGCTGAGATTGAGTTTATTTGATTATTTAGTGGTATAGTTCTATATATTTATCAGGCGATAATTAATTTGTATATAAAAAACCCGCAACTAATTAGTGCGGGTTTGAAAGCAAAGTTTATTCTTCGTTTTCTTGGTTTTTTTGAATTAAGAAGGCAATTTTAGTGCCCTTGTCTTCTTCTTCGATAAGGATGGTTATTTGTTGGCCATCTTGTAATATAGAGGTGGCCGGTGCGGTCTTAAGTTCTTCGACCATTTCTTTATTAGGGGCAGTTACTGAAGGTTCTTCAGATGGAGATGAAATTTCTTCAATAAATTTCCAGCCTGCAGGAACCTTGATTCGTCCCGATTTAATGATTGCGAAATAATTTCCGCAATGTTCTCTCCAGAATTCTCTGCGAGAGATACCTTTATCGTCTTCTATAGTCACCCTAGTGACTTTTTCTCCTGAACCCAGGTTGACTTGGCGATTTTTTTGATCACCGAATTCCATTTCTACGGAGAGTTCTTTTGTACCGGATTCACGGATAAGGTATCCTCTTTCGATTTTAGTTATTTTTTCTTCTTCAGACAGGTGGTTACCAATTTTTTGAATTACAGTTTCAGAATTTTCATTGGATAAATCACCTAGTACTGGAGGGTATGAATCGGGGTTGTTTTTACGTGCATGATTTGCTTTAATTGTTAATAACATAACCACAAAGAGTGCAATAATGAATATTATTATAAACAGCCAAAAAATAGGTGAAAAATTGATTTCTTTGGAGTTATTAATCTCCTTTATTTCGGTCGGAGTTGTTTGGATTTTTTTATCCAGATATTTTTCTGTTAATATCCAAATGCAATCATGAACTTCATTTTGGGGTTCATCTGCTACCCAAATTTCTGTTCCTTGGCCGGTTTGTGATGGGAATATTACAGTGTCCCCAACTTGGATCATATTCAAATTAGAGAACTGATTTTTATTTAGTTCCAATACCTGGTTGTAGACAAGGAAGAAGGCCTTGTCAGTTTTGTTTATTACGGAATCTTTCTCCTGAGGAGTTGCTGATAAAACAGCTAAAATCAAGGTTAAAGCAACAAATAGTTTTTTCATGTTGTAAAGATCTTTATATTGCTTACATCTGGTAAGTACAGATTCTAATTCGCAATTTCCGTTTTGAAGTGCAACTTTTATAAGCTAAAATATATGCATATGAA
>CAYMGT010000008.1:6641-26500 GCA_964390115.1 uncultured Gammaproteobacteria bacterium | reverse complement strand
TACCCTAATTGAGGTGTCTTTTGTATTAAATTAAGCTTGGGACTAGAATGTAGCACATTTCTATTGACATCTAACTATTATTGTGATATTATATATAATTAATTAGTTATTTAAAAACTTATATTAACACTTTATGACCTGAAAGGAGGTAATTGTCATGGGGTTTAAAAACTGAAACTGTATAAACTGAATTATTAATTTAAAACTGAAACTGATGAAAAAAGAAAATGTTAATGTTAGAGATGAAAACGTTAAAGAAGAGATTATTGTGATTGAAGATCCAGAGACCATGACCGGTGATTATTATTTTGGTGAGATAGCCCAAGTTTATGATGGGTATGTTTTCATTAAAAATGTCAAACGTGCTTATGAAAGCATAGTAACTAATGGTGATGTTTTTGCACCGATTCCAAAGGACATGGTAATTACAGCTGGTCAGATCGTTGGATTTGCTTTTTTGGATCAGGATGAAGAACGTCCTGGAAAGTTTAGGACAGAAGGAATCGCTGTTATCAGTGAAGATGATGTAAGAGTATCTCAGTTGATGACTTTGTCAAAAACTCTACACCCTTACCACCAAATGAAAAAAGAAATTGCCGAAATTGACCTGAACAAAGCAGTGCACAATAGGCCCTTGCAAGCTTTTGTAAGAATGTTGGATTGTTTTTTAAATCACAATACAGAGCATAACCCGGAAGATATTATTGGTATTGCTAATAATTTCATTGAAAAACATTTTACTACTCTAGCTTCTAGCGAGGTTCAATTTAAAATTCAAGGTTTCGATCTTGAAGAAGAGCGGGAAAAGATGGAAGAAATCAAGCAAGAATGTAAAGAGTTGGGATTAGATGGGCAAGTGGAATCTTTAGCCTTAGAGTATGATTTATTTTGTCAGGTTAGAGAAGCTTTAAGCATGATGAATGAACATGGTTCCCTGAGTGTGGCTTCGTTAATGCCATTACAGCATTTACCAGAATTAACCGTAGCTTTTCCGGTGTGGTATCTACAATCCAAGAAAGAACAAGACTTGTTTGTTACGAAAGAAAAAGATCCTCAACCTGATAATAGTACAAAGTTTTTTTGTGATTGTGTTGGCTCCGATGAATATGCCTGGTTTTATCAGCTGTATAATCGTAGATCTCGTTCAGTAAGAAGTTTTCAAGGCAAAGATATTATGCCGCAAAATCTTATTAAACAATTTAAAAGAGCAAAAGAAATTTTTGATTATATTGCGATTATGACGCCGTATCATGACCAGGCTAGTAAAGAGTGGTCTGATCCTGATTGGCTTAGAAATATAGACCCTGTAATGGTTGGGTTTATCAAAGATGTGCCCTTTATGTTCGTTCTAGGAAGGTGGTCTGGTACTGGAGTATTTCCTTTACTTTTAGACTGTATAGCCGATACAGCTAATCATTTGAAATTGAATAAACATTTACTTAGGAATTTTCTTTTTAATTCTTACTGGTATAAAGGTTGGGATAGTGAGATGTTGTCTGATTCAGAAAATGACAATAGGTTAGAAAGTTTTGCCGATGCATTTCTGAAGGCCTATGAAGATGGAGTTGTTTTCGAGTTTTTGAGAGGGGAGTTATCAGAAAAAGAACCATATAGCATATTCCAGGCTAAGCCAAAACAGTCGTTGTAAAGTGTTGTAATATCTTAACCCCGCAAGAATTTTTGCGGGGTTTTTTATTACCTAAGGCCCTTGACTAGTTATTTTTTTAATATTAATCTAAATTATAAACCAATATAGTTCTTTAATATAAATACAGATATAATGAAAAAAATAATATTAGGATTATTTTTAGTTTTTATTCTTTTTTCTTGTAAAAAAGAAGAGGTTATAAATCAAATTATTGTGCCTGATTACGGAAATGACGGTCAGTATGTTTTAAAGCCTTTACCTGGAGTTTTGGGAAATGTGAAGATTACTATTTGGCCTAGTTTCAATACTGATGAAGCTAAAATATTAGTAGAGAATAGATTAGATTCACCTATTGGTTATATTATTAGAGATATAGAAGATATGTCTTTTGAATATTTCCATGATTCCTATATTTCAGCTAAAGGTGATAGTGAAAAGCATGGTACTAAATTACCTTTAAATAAGCCAATCTATATTAAGCTTATAGCTTATAAATCAACAGTAAGCTTTGCTTTAATACAAACCATAGAGGGCTTAGGGCTTGATTTTTGGCAGTCAATTTCTAACTATCGAGATAATCTACAACAAGAATATGAAGGAGAATTAATTCTAAATTCACCTTGAGTAACATAGACCTGAAATTTCAGGTCTTTTTAATATTTGTTTGTTTTTTGAAAAAAAATTACTAAAGCTTGTTTTATATTTTTAAATCTGCCTGATCCTAACTTTATCCCCCCGTAGTATCTACTAATAGCCACGGCTATATTGTTTAGATTATTAGCTTGAAGATAGTGTAAAATTATATTACCAGCTCCTTTTTCCCCACCATCACTTTTACCTTCTTGGCTAGATAAATACCTAAAAGCGTAGCTATTGTGAGTAGCTTTGCTTAGTTTTTTATTAGTTTTGAGATAATTTAAGAAAATAGTTAAATCAGAAAATGATTTGATTTCTGTTACGGTAACTGAATAGCTACTTTTATGATCAATAATTATTTTATGGATAGTTTTCATAGTTTTTTAGTGTTTAGCTTCATTTTAAACTATACAAGCAAGGACATCTTATCCTTGCTTGTATGTGAAGTTATTAGTAGAGAAGTTAAATTATTTAATTTTTACTTCGATTTGGTTTTCTTCTTTTTTATTAATATCAATGTTTATTTTGTCGCCTTCCTTAACCTTTCCTTGAATAATTTTCATAGCTAAGCTGTCTAAAATCATAGTTTGAATTATTCTTTTAAGCGGTCGGGCTCCAAAGGTAATATCATAACCTTTCTCAGCTAAGAGTTTTTTAACTTGTTTACTAATATTTATTCCAATTTGCTTATTATTAAGTCTTGTTTCTACCTTTTTTAATTCTAACTCAACAATCTTTGTTAAGTCTTCCTTGTTAAGACTCTTAAAGAGAACTATTTCATCAATACGGTTTAAAAATTCTAGTTTAAAGAAATCTTTAAGTATTTTATCAATTTTTTCCTTCATTTCCTTGTCTCTAGATTTTCCCTCAGAGGCATCATTTTCACTTTCTTGAAATCCAATAGAATATTGCTTTATAATCTCATTACCTAAGTTTGAGGTCATGATAATAATGGTATTTTTGAAGTTTACTGTTCTGCCTTTAGAGTCAGTCATGCGACCATCATCTAATATTTGTAAGAGTATATTAAAAACTTCTGGATGAGCTTTTTCTACCTCATCAAATAAGATTACGCTATATGGCTTTCTTCGGACTTTTTCAGATAATTGCCCACCTTCTTCGTGAGCTACATATCCAGGAGGGGAGCCAATTAATTTAGCTACAGAATGCTTTTCCATAAACTCACTCATATCCAAGCGAATTAGAGACCCTTCGTCGTTAAACATAAATTTAGCTAAGGCTTTAGCTAACTCAGTTTTTCCCACGCCTGTAGGACCAACGAACAAGAAAGAGCCAATTGGCTTTTTCTCTTCATTTATACCCGCTCTACTTCGACGTAGAGCATTAGAAACTGAATGGATAGCTTCGTCTTGTCCAACAACATGTTTTTCTAATTTATTTTCAACTTTTTCTAATTTTTTTATTTCACTCTCTAACATTTTACTAACAGGAATTCCAGTCCAGCGAGCTACTACTTTAGCAACATCTTCAGCGTCTATTTCTTCTTTTAATATATATTGTCCTTTACTTTGAATTTTGGTTAGTTTTAGCTCTTCTTGCTTAATCTTTTTTTCTAAGTCAGGAACTAGTCCATAACGTATACGAGCTACTTCAGTTAGGTCATCACCGCGATGTTGAATAATTTCGGCTTTAATCTTTAATTCATCCATTTCTTTCTTATAGCTTCTAATTTTAGTAATAATATCTTTTTCATTTTTCCAGTGAAGTTCTAACTGGTTACTTTTTTCTTTTAGAGTTTCAAGCTGTTTAATAATTTTCCTATAACCAGCAGTCCCTTCCTTTTTTTCAGTTTTCAGTCCAGCTTTAGTAATTTCTAATCGTTCTATTTCACGTTTAAGAGAATCAAGCTCATCTGGCATTGAATCTATTTCCATTCTAAGAGCTGAAGTAGCTTCATCAATTAAATCCACTGCTTTGTCAGGTAAAAAACGATCACTAATGTAGCGATTAGATAAATTAGCCGCAGCAATAATTGCTTCATCGGTTATCCTTACCCCATGATGAACTTCATATTTTTCCTTAATACCTCTAAGCATATTAATAGTGTCTTCTAAATTGGGTTCGTTTACATAAATAGGTTGGAAACGTCTTTCTAGAGCTGAGTCTTTTTCTATATATTTTTGATATTCTTTTGTAGTGGTAGCCCCAATTGTTCTAAGTTCGCCTCTAGCTAAAGCTGGTTTTAACATATTAGAGGCATCCATAGATCCTTCAGTAGCTCCTGCCCCGACTAAAGTATGGAGTTCGTCTATGAAGAGAATAAACTTACCTTCTTGGCTTTTAATTTCTTTTATCACTGCCTTTATTCTTTCTTCAAACTCGCCTCTAAATTTAGCTCCTGCTAGCAGTGCTCCTAAATCTAAATTTACTATCTCTTTATTTTTTAAATTTTCCGGCACATCTCCATTTACTATTCTTTGAGCCAAACCTTCAATGATAGCAGTTTTACCTGTGCCTGCTTCACCGATCAAAACGGGATTATTTTTAGTTCTTCTCAGTAGAACTTGCATAATTCTTCTAATTTCTGTGTCACGACCAATAACTGGATCTAATTTTTTCTCTCTAGCCATTTCTGTTAAATTGCTAGTATATTTTTCTAATATTTTATATTTTTTTTCAGGAGCTGGATCAGTAATTTTTTTACTACCACGTAGTTCTTTTAGAAGTTTATATACTGTGTCATATTCTATCCTGTACTTTAAAAGAAGTATTTGAGCAGGGGAGCGTACACCTATAAGAGCTAGGAGTATATGTTCAGTAGAAATATATTCATCGCCCATTGAATTAGCTTCTTTTTTAGCCCTCTCTAAAATAGTAGCCACTTCTCCTGTACCCTGGACAGTACTAATATTGCTTTGATTAATGGCATTAGTTTTTTGCTTAGGTAAAGATTCAATTTTAGAAAAAGCTTTATCTTCAATAGCATCAGGATCAATGTTCATTTTTTCTAGAATAGGCTTAATTAAACCTTCTTGTTGCTGAAAAAGAGATGCTAAAAGGTGTAAGGCTTCAATATTTTCTTGTCCATTATCTGAAGCGATTATTTGGGCGTTGATTATAACTTCTTGTGACTTGTTAGTGAAACGATTAAACATATTTTATATATCAATTTAGTTTTTATTATATAACCTTTTTAGCACTCAAACTATTAGAGTGCTAAAGCTATTTTAGTTTATAATTTTTACTATGTCAAGGTTAAATTTCAAGTTGTAAGAGGGAAATAGAAATGTACTATTTTAGTAACTAAGTAATCATTAAACTAATTAATAATTTATGATATACTAGAAGCAAAAGAAAAAAAGATTATTGTTTTAACATTTATGGCTAAAAGCTCAATCTTAAAAGGCACGGGTTTAAGTGTTCAAATTATTTGGGATTTTTTGTATTTTCCTATTTGGTGGTATAGCGTAGGTTGGTGGCGCTTTGGACGTTTCTTGTCGGCCTTTGTTTCTTGGCAACAAGCTTCCTTGGGTTTTTGGGTTTGGCTTAAAAATATATTTGTACCCATGTATGGACAAACTGACTTTACCGGAAGGCTTATTAGTTTTTTAATAAGAATAGTACAAATTGTATTTAGGGGATTTGCGATGTTAATTATTGTAATTTTAGCACTGGCCTTATTTATTTTTTGGGCAGTTTTACCCCCCTTAATTGTTTATGGTATTTTATTTCAGTTAATTTAATTTTTATGAATTCAGATTTTAATTTTAATCAGACAAAAAATAAAGATGAAGGTGATGTTTTTATGGGTAAAAAACTTGCTTGGCAAAGCTCTCTTTCAAAAACTGTAATTTATTTAAAAAAAGCCAAGAAAAAGACTGACAAGGTTGTCTTGTTAATTTGCTATGTATTAGCAATATCTGGTTGGCTAGCTTTATTTTTTTGGTTCTATAAACAAGCTAATACTGAATTTAATCAAAATATATTAGATGTTATTAAGTTTTGGAAATATCAGAGTATTTTAATTCTTTGGTTTTTAGTTTCTTTATTCTTTGCTCTTTTTATTGTTTATAAAAAAAGTGAAGCAATTAACTCAAAACGTAAAATAAAGTATCCAAAAAATAAAGATGAGGATATAAATTTAAACTCAGTTGAGACGTTAAATGTTAAAGGTAGTAAAGATCTAGCTACCTATTTTAGTTCTTCAGCTCAGAAGATTATAGAAGATGCTTATATATTAGCTAAAAGATTAAAACAAAAACATATTAGTGCTAGGCATATTTTTTGGGTTCTTCTGTCAGATAAAACCGTTAAAGCCTTATTTGTTAGATTAAATTTAGACGCCCATAAATTAGTAGATAAGCTAAAAAAGTATTTAATTTCTGTAGAAGTTGAAGATAATAACTTAGCTAGTCAATTAAATGAGGCGGCAAATACCGCTTGTTTAAAAGCCTATATTGGAGCATATCAATTTAGACAAGAGGCGGTGGAACCTTGGAATTTATTAGTACCATGCTTAGAAGAAGATAAGATCATTGAAGAAATTCTATATGATTTATCTATAGATAAAGATATGTTAGTTAATATGGTGGAGTGGTATAGAATAGATAAACAATTTATTGCCAATAGAGAATCTTTAAATAAGCTATCACAGTTAAAGCCTGGAGGATCAATGAATAAGTCTTTTACAGCCGTGGCTACACCAACTTTAAATGCTTTTTCTAGAGATTTAACTCTTAAAGCCAAATATAATGAGTTTGAAATTTGTGTAGGCAGAGATAAAGAAATTGAAGCAGTTTTTCAGTCTTGGCAAACTGGTTATGCAGGGGCATTACTAGTTGGTGAGCCAGGCACTGGTAAGAGAACTATTATTGAAGGTATAGCACAATTAATGGTAAAAGAAGAGGTGCCTAAATTTTTACAAGATAAAAGACTTTTAGAATTAGATTCAGCCAGGCTAATAAGTGGAGCTTCACCTAGTGAAGCTCAAGAAAGATTGTTAACTTGCCTTTATGAAATAAATAAAGCTGGTAATATAATTTTATTTATAGATAACCTAGAAAATTTAGGAGGAATTAGTTCAGGAGGTGAGCAAAGTTTAGATTTATCAGAAGTTTTGGCTGATGCTCTAGATAAAAAAGCTTTATTTTTCCTAGCTAGTGCTACCACTAATAACTATAATCGTTTTTTAGAATCTTCATCTTTGGGTCGTCTTTTAACTACTGTAGGTGTAGCTGAACCTTCTTTAAATCAGTCTATTAGAATAGTGGAAAGTAAATTAAGTGCCTTAGAGGCTCGTTATGGTATTTATTTTACTTACAAGGCCATAGAGAAAGCTGTTAAAATGACGGATAAATATATTCAAAATAAGTTTTTACCCGCTAAAGCAGTAGATGTTATAAAAGCAGCGTCGGGTCAAGCTTATCAAAGAACACAACAAAAAAATGGAGACAATATTTGCAGTGAACAAGATGTGTCTTATGTAGTTAGTGAACTGACAGGCGTACCTGTAAGTCAAATTGGAGAAGATGAGAGCTATAAGTTACTTCACTTAGAAGAATTTATTCATGAGCGCATGATAGATCAAGAAGAAGCTGTGCAAGCTGTTTCAGCTAGCTTAAGAAGAAGTAGAACTGAGCTTAGAGAAAGTAGTCGTCCAATAGCTAATTTCCTTTTTTTAGGTCCAACTGGTGTAGGTAAGACTGAGCTAGCCAAGTCTGTTTCACAGATATATTTCGGCAGTGAAGATTATATGATTAGACTTGATATGAGTGAATATCAACATCCAGATAGTATTAAAAAAATGATAGGCGATAGTGATGGTTCGCTAGGTTATTTAACAGAAGCGGTTAGAAAAAAACCTTTTGCTTTAATTTTGTTAGATGAAATAGAAAAATCACATCCTGATATTTTAAATTTATTTCTTCAAATTATGGATGATGGTCGTTTAACTGATGGGCAGGGAAGAACGGTTAATTTTTCTAATGCTATTATTATTGCTACTTCAAATGCTGGAGCGCTATATATTCAAGAATCAGTTAGAAATCAGGAAAAAATGGATATAATAAAACAGAATTTAATAGATAATCATTTAAATAAAGTAATGCGACCTGAGCTTATAAATCGTTTTGATGGAATTATAGTTTTCAAACCCTTAAGTCAGGCAGATATTTTAGCTATAGCTAAGTTAATGTTAAATAAGATGAATAAACGTCTAGAAGAGAAAGGCTTTAGTTTAAAGTGTAGCGATAAAGGGTTAGAAATTTTATCTCAACAAGGTTATAATCCTGAGTTTGGTGCTAGACCACTGAGAAGATTGTTGCAAGATAAAATAGAAAATGAAGTGGCTAACTTATTTTTAGCTAAAAAATTAAAACGTCGTGACGTGGTCTATATAAATGATCAAGCTGAAATTGAGGTTATAGAGGGCAGAGAATTATAATTTAATTAGGGTAGTCAAATTACCGCTTTATTTTGTAGGCGGTTTTTTTACTAGTCAAAAGCTTAAATATACCTTATTATATAATTAGTTATTTAAGTATAAAAAAAACAGTCTTTTTTTTGAAAGACTGTTTGGTTTATTTTTTGTCACATTTTATGCCTTTGTGACTTTTACGGCGTAGAAAGCTGAAAAAGCAAATAATGAAATTACACCAATAGTACCTATAAACATTTTTCCTCCTTTTTTAAGAAACGTTAATTATATAAATATAATAGCATATATAATATACTTTGTCAAGTAATAATTATAAATTACATGTTGTGGTGGCAATATCTTACAATTTTTATAGCAGTATTTATCACCAGTGTTTTTCTAAGTGATGTAGTTAGGCAAGTGGCTTTAAAGTTTAAAATAGTAGATTGGCCTAAGCCTGGTAGAAAAATACATTTAAAGAAAGTACCTCTAATGGGAGGCGTAGCTATTTTTTTAGTTTTTTTCTTTTTTTCTTTTATTTTTAAAGAACAGTTATTTCAAGGCGTTTTAGGACATAGTCACTGGTTATCAGTATTTATTGGAGCTAGTTTTCTAGTTGTAGGCGGCATTTTAGATGATAAATTTAATTTAAAACCTAGGTATCAGATAATCTTTCCTATTTTAGCGATAATCTCATTAATTTTAGGTGGGGTAGAGATAGGCCAAATAAGTGGACCATCGGGGTCTATAATATCTCTTAACTCTATATCTATTTGGGGTTTTTTAACTTTATCTAATATTTTTCTTTTTCTTTGGCTTTTGGGCATGATGTATACTACTAAACTCTTAGACGGTTTAGACGGTTTAGTCTCTGGTCTTACCTTAATTGGTTCTTTAATTATTTTTCTTTTTACAATAACTACTAAATATTATCAGCCTGATATTGGTTTAGCTGCTCTAATTCTAGCAGCTGCTTGCTTAGGTTTTTTAATTTTAAATTGGCATCCAGCTAAACTATTTTTAGGTGAAGGAGGGTCCTTACTCTTGGGCTATCTACTAGGTGTGTTGGCTATTATATCTGGGGGTAAAATAGCTATTACTCTTTTGGTAATGGCTCTACCGATTATGGATGTAATTTGGACAATTTTTAGAAGAATTTTATCTGGAAATAATCCCTTTAAAGTTGCAGACAAGAAGCATTTACATCATCGTTTTCTTTCTTTGGGTTGGGGTCAAGTTAAATCAGTTTTAGTTTTCTATAGCTTTGCCCTTATTTTTGGTATTTTGGGGTTATTTTTTCAAAGTTTGGGAAAATTTTATTTACTACTTACTTTAATTATCTTAATGTTGGCTATAGTCATATTTTTTACTCTATTTGAAAAAAAAGAAAGACAAAAAAAACCTAAGCTATTACTTCATATTTGTTGTGCTGGTTGTGGAGCTTATGTAGCCTCAGAGATTTTAAGTTCAAAGTATCAAGTGATATTTTTTTATTACAATCCTAATATTTATTCTTTGAAGGAGTATAGGAAAAGATTGAAAGATGTAAATAGAGTGGCTAACGAATTTAGTTTAAAAACTATAGCTTCTGCCTACGATCATAAGCTTTGGTTGGAAAAAGTTAAGGGTTATGAAACTGAACCTGAAAAAGGGAAGCGTTGTTATATTTGTTATAGAGATAGACTTAAAGAAACTGCTAAGGAGGCTAAAAAAAGAAAAATTGACTATTTTGCTTCCACCTTAACTATGAGTACTCACAAGGATGCTAATTTGATAAATAATATGGGAGAAGAAATTGCTCAGAAATTTAATTTAGAATATAAAGGAGAAAACTTTAAAAAATCCCATGGTTGTCAAAAAAGTGTTATTTTATCAAAGAAACTTAATCTTTATCGTCAAGATTATTGTGGTTGTGAATTTTCTTTGGTTAAAAATAATATTATAGAAACTAAAGATAAAAGAGTTTAAAATAGTTTACTAAGTTTAATTTTTTTGTTTATCTTTTATATGATATAATATAAACAATTATTATTAACCATTTTATATATGACTTTAGATAGATGGCAAGAAATTATTGGTAATATTAAGGATAATTTTGATGTTTTAAATTCTGGCAGTGAACACTTAGAAGATGATGGTGGCGTTGATGTTGATTACATAGTTTTTAGTACCGAACAGGGTAAGTTTCGCTTAGAGCTTGTTTCTAAGCCAGTAGTTTTAGACAAAAAGACTACTTACTCTAAAAGAATAGGATCTGAAACTAAAGTGGACTATGTCTATAGTGACAGCGAGAGAGCTAATAAAATGTTGGCTTATCGTTTCAATTTAGATCTTAATGACTGGGAAGAGATGGATGCTAAAAGCTTTGCTTAAATAAAAAATTATTAAATATAAAAAAGTATGAAAAAAACTCAATTAGCTATTTTAATTTTATTTTTAGCCATAGGTGTTTCTTTGGGTGGTTGTAGTTTAAATAACCAAAAACAAACTAGAGTAGATGGTCCAAATAAAATTAATAATCCAGATTTTGTGGTTGATAGTAATGATATGGATAATGTTAAAGATGAAGAAGAGATGGCTTCAATGAAGAAATTTAATTCAAAAGAAGAGATTAAACAATTTTTAGAGGAAAATGTAAATTCTGCTTCAGTCCAAAATGTTAATGATTATAATCTTATGAGAACTGCCCCTATCATGGGGTTGGAAAATATGAAAGATAGTGCCTTGTCTTCAGATTCGGTAATGCGAGAAGCTGCCGGTGGTGGAGATTATTCCGAAACTAATGTCCAGGTTAAAGGCATTGATGAAGCGGATATTGTAAAAACTAATGGAGAGGGTATTTTTGTAAGTAGTGGTAATAATGTATTTTTGCTAAAAGGCTATCCCGCAGAAAGCTCAGAGTTAAAATCGGTAATTAAATTAGATAATCGAGCTACCAATCTTTATTTACAAGATGATTATTTAATTATTTTTGGCTCAGCTAATAATTTCTATAATACTAAAAGAATAAATAATTTAGGTTTTATTCCTAGAAGTAATTATACATTCTTAAAGGTTTTTGATATCTCTAATTTAGTTGAACCTAAGTTAGTTAAAGATTGGAAATTTGAAGGAAATTATAGCGATTCTAGATTAGCATCGGGTAAGTTGTATATGATTACTAATTATTATAATCATACAGCCTATACGGATATTGATAAGTTTTTTCCTCAAATTTTAGAAGGTGATAAGGAGGTGTCTGTTTTTTGTGATGATGCTGAAAATTGTTTAATGCCTAATATGTATTACTTACCTCAGCCTTACGAAAACTATAATTACACCAATATTTTTACCATTGATCTAAAAAATGATGACCTAGCTATGGATATGAGCTCATTTCTCTTAAACTCTTCTAACGATATCTACATGTCTTCTGATAATTTATATCTAACTTATTCTAAATATTTAAATCATACTAAAATTAGAGAAGATATACTTAGATCCTTAGTCTTTTCTTATTTAAGTGTAGAGAGTAAAGAAAAAATTACTCTTATAGAAGAAGTTGATAATTTTATTTTAAGTAAAGCGGAAAAAGATTATAAAATTAATCAGATAATCAATTCTCATTTAGGATCTTTAAGCAGTGATGAGCAGGATCGTTGGCAAGAAAACATTTTATCCGCTCTTCAGGATAAGTATAAGGAACTAGAGGATAAACTTGAACAAACGATTATTCATAAAATATCTTTAAAGGGCTCTGAGCTTAAACCTGTAGCTCAGGGAGAAGTTTCAGGAAGAATTTTAAATCAGTTTTCCATGGATGAGTATGGCGGTAATTTTCGTATAGCTACTACTTACTCAGCTAATAATTATCCTTACTTTTTAAGAGATAATCAAGACAATAGTGAAAGAAAATCTGATAATCAGCTATATATTTTAGACCAAGACTTGCAAGAGATAGCTTCAATTAAAAACTTGGCTCCGGGTGAGAGAATATATTCAGCTAGATTTATGGGTGATAGAGCTTATCTAGTTACTTTTGAACAAATAGATCCTTTGTTTGCTATAGATTTATCTAATCCAAGAAATCCTAAAGTTTTAGGTGAGTTAAAAATTCCTGGTTTTTCTAATTATCTTCAACCTTATGATGAAAATACTTTGATTGGTTTTGGTAAAGATACTTATGTCGATGAAAATGGTCGTGTTAGAGTGGAGGGACTAAAGTTATCTCTTTTTGATGTATCTGATCCCACTAATCTTCGAGAGTTAGATACATATATTGCTGGAGATAGTGGCAGCTCTTCACAGGTATTAAATGACCACAAAGCTCTGCTTTTTTCTAAAGAAAAAAACTTACTTGTTCTACCTGCTACAATTAGGGAGTATGGAGAAAATTATTCTGATAATTTTAGAGGAGCTTTAATTTTTAACATTATTGATAAAAAATTTAATTTAAGATCTAGGATTAGCCACCAAGGAGAAGGAAGTTCAAATAGTTATAATAATCAAATAATGAGATCTTTATATATTGAAGATAATTTATATACAGTATCTAATAATTTAGTGAAAATTAATTCTTTGGCTGACTTGAGTGAAATTAAATCTATTGACTTAGATATTTATCGGAAAGATTATGAGGTTATAGGGTTAGATAGAGAATAATTTTTGATAAGATGAATAATATTAAAAGATTAAAAAAAATAATCTGGTTTTTACCATTTTTACTTTTACTTTGTTTTCAGTTAATATTTTTTTGGCCAAGTTTCTTTTATTATTTATTAATTTTAAGTAATTTAATATTAATATTAATTATCGTTTTTTTTTCTAGGGGGGTAGGTTCTAAATTTTTAGCTATTAAGTTATTTATATTGCCTTGGATTTTTTTGAATTTCACCTTATTTTATGCTATTATTTCAATTAGTACGCTTTTAACTCAAGCGACTTTCATTATTTCGGCAGGCTTATTTTTCTTCTATTTTCAAGCTGTATTTAAGAAATATTATCAGCCTTTAGCAAAGAGTATTTTTAAACTAGAGGAATTAATTTTTTTCTTGACTTTTTTAACAGTTTTTTTAGCGTCAGCTTCAGTTTTTGGTTTGAAGAATTTTCTTAATTTTCCTGCTTGGCAAGTAGTGATTTTTTTAAGCCCGGTAATAGCTTTATTATTATTTCAGTTATATTGGTTTTACGCTTTAAAAATAAAAGAAAATTTACTTACCCTTTTGACTATATTAGTCTTACTTTTAGAAATTATTTGGGGGTCTACATTTTTAACCTTCTCTTATTTAATGTTAGGACTTATAGTAGCTGTTTCGTTCTACTCCTTAAATGGTATTACTATAGCTTTTCTGAGACATGGTTTAAATAAGAAAACTTTGAGATATTACACAAATTTTGCTTTAATTAGTCTATTATTAATTTTTTTAAGCTCTCGTTGGCTATAATTTTATGAAAAAGAATTTTTTTACAAACAACATACTTCTTGTTATTGTTTTAATTATTTTATCAGTAATTAGTGGTTTCTTAGGTTCAGTTTTAAGCAAGAACCAAGTCATAGATAGCTCATACTTTAATCCCTTTAACTCAGAATTAAATTTAAGTGGCTATAATTATAATCCAACAAGCTTAGTTATACGTGATCCTAAAAAAGTTGTAGTTAGCCAAGATGTTAAGATTATTGAAACTGCAAATACTGCTAGAGAAAATATTCTCTATATTTTCTATAAAGAAGATAACTTATTACTCTCTGATGATATAGTTTCTAGTAGTACACCTTTCTTAACTGAGACTAATATTTTTAATTTAGCTGACTTTCGCTCTAGCGCTTTAGCTTTAACTTCAGATGGTTGGTTATTAGCTAAAAGTAGTGATTTAGATTTATCAAGAGACTTAATAGCTATAGACGTAGATAGAAATATTTATGAGATTGACAAAAAAATAACTTTTTTTGATCAAGGTCTTTTACTCGCTCATCTTTATCAGGCTACTTTAAGCCCTACAAATTTTAGCCATAGCCAAGAATTAAATTCTGGGCAGTCTTTGCTTTTAGTTGGTCAAGATAGACAAATGCTTAGTTATTTACTTAACAGAGAAAGAGATAATAATTTAGTTAAAAGTAGTGATAATTTATTTTCACCTTTAATTTTATCTAGCGAAGTAAAGGAAGAATTTGCTTCTTGGTTGTTTGATTTTCAAGGAGATGCAGTCGCCGTTTATATTGATAATAAGTGGTTGCCTTTAGATAAATTTAATTTCTTCTGGCAAAATGCCTTGTCTCAGAATGAAACTGATATTAGTGCTCCTAATCTAGGTATAAATTACATAGATTTATCTAAAGTAGCTATTTTAGATTTTCAGCAAAATTTAGGGGCTTTAATTTATCCCAATTTAGATGGGATATCTATTTCAGAAAATAGTCCAGCTGATTTAGCTGGTTTGAAAGCAGGTGATATTATACGAGCAGTTGGTAGTGTAGAATTGAACGAAAAAAATGACTTAGCTCAAGTTTTAAGTAATTATTTAGTCGGGGATAGTTTAGATTTAACTATTTTTAGAGATGATAGTTTGATGATCGTAAAGGTGGAATTAAAAAAATAAGTTAATTTTATGACAATTAAAAGTATTAGAAAGGTAAAAAAATTAGCAAATAAAACAGTGTTAGTAAGGGTTGATTTTAACGTTCCCTTAGAAAAAGCTCAAGTAAAAGAAGATTATAAATTAAGACGAGTTTTACCGACAATTAATTGGCTTGTCTCTCAAGGAGCTAAAGTAGTTTTACTTAGTCATTTAGGACGACCAAAGAAGAGGGATGATAAGTTAAATCTGAAACCTATAGCTAAACGCTTAGCTGAGCTTTTAGATGTTGAAGTAGTTTTTAGTAAAGAGATAGTGGGTCCTCAAGTTAAACAGGCTATAAAAAAATTAAATCAAGGAGAGATTATTTTATTAGATAATATTAGATTCTTAGCAGGTGAGAAAAAAAATAGTAAGCTACTAGCTAAGCAATTAGCGTCTTTAGCTGATATTTATGTAAATGATGCTTTTGCTGTTAGTCATCGCATGGAGGCGTCTGTGGCTGCGATTAAAACTTACATACCCTCATACGCTGGACTACTTCTAGAAGAAGAAGTTAGTAATTTATTTAAAGGCTTAAAAGCAAAAAAGCCCCTAGTTGCTGTTATTGGTGGAGTAAAAGTAGAGAGTAAAATAAAGCTTTTAGAAAACTTAATTAAATCAGCTGACTTTGTGGTTTTGGGAGGTGCTTTGGCTAATACTTTTTTACTTGCTCAAGGCTTAAATATCGGTAAGTCTTTAATGGATGACAAAGGATTGATTTGGGCTAAAAAGTTTATGACTAAAAAAATAGTTCAAAAAAAACTAATACTACCTACAGATGCCTTAGTTATAAGTGGTGGTAAAAAACAGCTGAGGAAGATTAGTCAAATAAAAAAAACTGACATTATTTTTGATATAGGACCAGAGACAATTGCTAACTTTTGCTTATGCATTAAAAAAGCTAAGACAATTATTTGGAATGGTCCAATGGGAAAGTTTGAAGATAAGCGGTTTAAACAAGGGACTCTTTCAATAGCTAGACAAATTGCCATATCTTCAACTAAAAATAGTTTTTCTTTGGTAGGTGGAGGAGAGACGGTTGAAGCTTTAGCTAATTTACAAATTTCTAAAAATATAACCTGGATCTCTACAGGTGGGGGAGCTATGTTGCAATTTTTAGCAGGCGAGAAAATGCCTGGTTTAGACAAGATAGTTAGAATTTAATTATTTTATTATTAACTTTATTTTATGAGTAAAATTAAAAATATAGTTGCCAGAGAAATCTTAGACTCTCGTGGTAACCCTACAATTGAAACGAAAATAACCTTAACTAGTGGACTTAGCGCTAAAGCTAGTGTGCCTTCAGGAGCTTCTACGGGCAAACATGAAGCTTTTGAGCTTAGAGATGGTGATAAGGGGCGTTATGGTGGTTTAGGGGTTTTAAAAGCGGTAAAAAATGTTAATGAAAGTATTTTTAAAAAATTAAAAGGTCAAGATGTTTTGAAGCAAGAGAGCTTAGACAATTTGCTTATAAAA
The DNA here is from genome assembly GCA_964390115.1 of uncultured Gammaproteobacteria bacterium. Classification (GTDB taxonomy): domain Bacteria; phylum Patescibacteriota; class Patescibacteriia; order Patescibacteriales; family UBA12465; genus JAIPJA01. The sequence goes on along the minus strand of CAYMGT010000008.1, from coordinate 9,770 downwards.
CTAGACAATACTAAGGATAAGTCCAAGTTAGGGGCTAATGCAATGTTATCTGTATCTTTAGCCACGGCTCGCTTAGCTGCTATTGAAAAGAAGCAAGAGCTATATGAATATATTGCTAAGAGTTATAAGTTTAAAAATAATTTTTTTATTCCCACTCCATTTTTTAATATTTTCAATGGTGGAAAGCACGCTGATACTAATTTAGATTTTCAAGAATTTATGATAGTGCCTGTTAAAGAAACCAGTTTCTCTAAAAAGCTTAGAATGGGCTCAGAGATATTTCATAAATTAGGAGAAGTTTTAAAGAAAGCCAATTTAGACACTGATGTTGGCAATGAGGGTGGTTATGCTCCTAACATTGACTCAACTATCCAAGCTCTAGAACTTATACTAGCAGCTGTAATTGAGGCAGGTTATCAACCTGACAAGGAGATTAAGCTTGCCACTGACGTTGGTTCTTCTGAGCTTTATGACAAGAAGACTAAAAAATATATATTTGCTTTAGACTCTGCTAACTTTACTAAAGGTAATTTAATTGGCTTGTATTATGAATGGCTTAGAAAATATCCTTTTATGTCTATTGAAGATGGTTTAGCTGAAGATGATTGGGATGGCTGGAAAGAGTTAACTGCTGAGCTGGGAGATAAACTGCTTTTAGTCGGTGATGACTTATTTACTACTAATGAGGTGAGATTAAGGAAAGGTATTAAAGAAAAAGCTGCTAACGCAGTTTTAATAAAACCTAACCAGGTAGGAACACTAACTGAGACAATTAATTGTATTAAATTAGCTCAAAAACATAAATATAAGTTAGTAGCTTCACATCGTTCAGGGGAAACCTGTGATGATTTTATAGCCGACTTAGCAGTAGCTGTAGGAGCAGAATATATTAAAGCAGGATCTCTATGTAGGGGAGAGAGACTAGCTAAATATAATCGACTATTAGAGATAGAAGATAATTTGAAGAAATAAATATAATTATATAATTTTATGAAAAAATTTTTAAAGAGACAAACGTTTTTTGTTTTAGTTGTTTCTTTGGGCTTCTCTTTATTTTTATCTTTAACTGTTTTTGCTTCTAGCTCTATGGAAGATAAATTATCTGGCAAGATACTTTTACAAGTAGAGAATAATGGAGAAGCTTGGTATGTAAGTCCTAAAAATAAAACTAGAAGTTTTTTAGGTCGCCCTGAAGATGCTTTCTCTGTAATGAGAGAGCAAGGAGTAGGTATATCTAATGATAATTTAAATAAAATTCCTGTTAGCTTAGAAAATTTAAGCGGAGAAGACTTAGATGGAGATGGTTTGCCTGATATGTTTGAAGATGCTGTAGGGACAGATAAAAACAAACAAGATAGTGATGGCGATAGCTATAATGATAAAGAAGAATTACAGAATAACTATAATCCCTTAGGAGAAGGTAGTTTAAGTATAGATAAAAACTTTCAAGAAAAACAAAAAGGTAAAATATTTTTACAGGTAGAAAATAATGGAGAAGCTTGGTATGTAAGTCCTCAAGATGGCAAAAGGCATTTCCTGGGTAGGCCAAACGATGCCTTTTCAGTTATGAGAAATCAGGGATTAGGAATTTCTAATACTGATTTAGAAAAGATTAGTGTTAATGAAGAAGTAAATAAAATAGATATCAATGATAAGCAATTTTCTACATATAATAAGCTTATTGATTTTGCAAAAAATATCACTAGTGATTGTAGTTCCAATGACACTATTGTATTTAATGATAAAGAATCTGATTCTCCAGATTTTGATTATAAAATTACAACAAAGGGAAAGAATGATAATTTTTGTAATATGCAAATAGAAATACTTAACGTTCCTGAGCTTGAAAATAAAAAAATGACTTGTGATTTTGAGACTATCATGAATATGTCGGGGTCTACAGAAGATGATTACTATACAATTATTGAATTTTTACCCATGATAATAACTCTCGGTGCTCCGGATAAAGAGTTTTGCCAAGGTGATTTAACGGAAGCCTTTGATAGTAAAAAATATGAACCAATTTCTAAATCTGATTTTAAAGTTTTCACAGAAGTGGACAGTGGTTTAATATATGATATTAGTAAAGATGTTAATAATAATATTTATTATTTAAAACAAGAATTTGCAAATAATCAGGTTGATTTGTATAAATACGATGAAAATATCTCATTAATAGATAATAGTGACATTGAAGGTAAAAACTCTTTATTTATAGATAGTCAAAATAACTTTTATACTTGGGATGGCGTAGCTGGTTTTTCTGAAGGTAATGGGGGCTTATATAAATATGATAACGAGTGGAAAGAAATGGAAAAATTTTCTGAGAAGCAAATTATATCTGTTGCGGAAAATAATGAGGGTCTTTGGGTGGCTACTCCAGATGTTTTATATTTACAAAATAAATCAAATACTTGGATAGAATATATGGTTGAAGATTGGGACGGAAATGATAATTATAGTATTAAGGTTGTTAAAGGGAACGGTGATTATCTTTTATTTCAGGCAGGTTTTGATTTCTATATGTATAAAGATGGTAGTTTTGAAAAATTAAATATTGATAATTTAGATATTTTACATGATATGTCCGGAGATGTTTATATCAAAGATAATATTGCTTGGTTTTATTCCACTTGGTTTACAGGAGGTAGGGGATTAGTAAAGATGAATTTAGATGATTACAGCTTTGAAGAATATTTAATATCTTCACCAGAGGATGGTGTAAGTAATGATGTTATGGTTATTGACTCTATTGTATCAGGAGATAATAATGATTTTTGGTTTTTGTCTCATAATTATGATAGTACAGATGCAGGTGATTATTATGTAGTTATTTCTCATTATGAAAATAATACTTTAACTCACACTAGGTACGACGCTGTATCTGGAGATGTTAGCAAATACGCTGATACCTTAATTTTCCGTGATAATAATTTATATGTATTATTTGGCAATGGCCTCGGTTTATATAAGGTTTAATAAGCAATGTAGGTTGAATTAATTAAAATCATCCAACTTTATTTATTTTAAAAAGCATCTTTTAATCAAAGATGCTTTGTTGATTTTATAAAAAATTTTTATTCTAAGAAAATATAAAGAATCCAGAAAAGGCTACTAAGAAGCCAATAA